>JANFXS010000003.1:300000-487262 GCA_024460105.1 Anaerotignum faecicola | reverse complement strand
AAGACCCCTTGAAGACTACGAGGTAGATAGGTCGGAGGTGTAAGTGCAGTAATGTATTAAGCTGACCGATACTAATAGGTCGAGGGCTTGACCAAAGAAAGGAAAGCCAGGAGGCAATAAAGGCATAAAGCTGTAAATGGCTTAAGTTAAACTTATTACGATTGGAAGACTAAGGAATACTTTATTCGGTTTTGAAGGTATAGGAAATGTTCAGGAAGCGGATAATAAGGCTGAGGCGCGAAAGAGTACAAATAGTACAAGGAAGAAAAGCGGGGAGGCCAAGAAGCGGAGAGGACAGGGAATATATCAAGAAAGAATATCTGGTGATGATGCGTCTATGGGGCACACCCGTTTCCATGCCGAACACGATGGTTAAGACATAGACGGCCGATGATACTTGGTGGGAAGCCGCCTGGGAAAGTAGGTGGTTGCCAGATTCAAAAATAATCCTCGATAGCTCAGTGGTAGAGCAATCGGCTGTTAACCGATGGGTCGTAGGTTCGAGCCCTACTCGGGGAGCTTTTAATAAAAAGCGGGAAGAAAGTAAGAAAGAAGTAGTAAGAAGTAAAAGAATAAGGCCCGATGGTCAAGCGGTTAAGACACGGCTCTTTCACGGCTGTAACCCGGGTTCGATTCCCGGTCGGGTCATTGGCTTTTAAGCCTATTTAATTTAATAAGCCGATGTGGCTCAATTGGCAGAGCAGCTGACTTGTAATCAGCAGGTTAACGGTTCGAGTCCGTTCATCGGCTTATGTTTTAAAATTTGGGTCTTTAGCTCAGTTGGTTAGAGCATCCGGCTCATAACCGGGCGGTCCCGGGTTCAAGTCCCTGAAGACCCATTTTAATTTAATATGGCTCAGTAGCTCAGTTGGTTAGAGCGCCGGCCTGTCACGCCGGAGGTCGAGGGTTCGAGCCCCTTCTGAGTCGTTTGCAGATTATATAATCTGCTTTTATGGGAGTTTAGCTCAGCTGGGAGAGCGCTTGCCTTACAAGCAAGATGTCACAGGTTCGAGCCCTGTAACTCCCATCTCCCGTAGGCTTTTGCTTACGGATTTTTTATGGCGGAGTAGCTCAGTTGGCTAGAGCACGCGGTTCATACCCGCGGTGTCAGGGGTTCAAATCCCTTCTCCGCTATTTTATAAGCCTGTATTGATAAACTATCAATACAGGCTTTTTTAGAATATATTTATTTAAACAAAAGTAATTTATATGTTTATATTTTAATGCAATATTTCAAATGGAAATGATTTTTTAAGAGTTGAAATCTATTTAAATAATAATTTATATATTTTTATAGTTTCGATTTGTATTGTATATAAATAAATTTCTTGAAGTTCTATATCATATATAGTTTGTTAATATTGCTCTCATACTGTTTATAATTTTAATTTATCTATGAGCGGATGTAGGAATATAAATTTAAACAGTAAAAAAATTTTTTAGTAGGGTCAAAAATGTTTAACTGTTATAAGAATAAGAATTCAAGGTGTGGATACAAAAGCAGTCAAGCTATAAGAAAGTTAAATTTATTGCATTTTTAGCATCCAGAGGAAAATGGTAAAACGAGGTGAGATTTTACTGAAAGATAGTTTATTAAATATATTTAATAATTGAAATTCCGTATATATTATTGTGAACAGAATTATTTTTACCTGAAAGAGGTATATTGAGTTTTAAAGAATTCCATATGTATTATTGTAAAAAATATAATGGAGTTATGGCGACAGCAAAGTATATAGTTAAAATACATTTATGTGTTTTTTAGTTTAAGTGTGATGTATTAAATTAAAGATATATATCAAGTATATAAGAATGGCGTTAAGTAGCTTTTTTAGGAATTTGATTAAAAATTCGTAAATAAAAAGTATGCAGCTTTGGCCTGAAGCTATATTATATTGATGTGTGAGAGGCTACTAAAATTGGAAGCATACGATTATTTAGTTAATTATTGGAAAAAATTTATCGGTTTCGTTTTCTATAAAATAAAACGGCTAAGTGTTTTTCGTGGGCTGTTTGTAATATTTGTATTTACCAAATATTAAATCGTAAAGAACAGCAGTTTTGTAACTCATAATCTAAACCTATATGTGATAAGCGTTGTTTAGTAAAAAAATTAATATAAAATTATCTGATATTGGAATTTTTGATTGCAAATAAATTTTCCCATTAAATTTTTATTTTATAATTATTTGCTATATACTATCTATTTGGTATATAATGAAACAAATAATATTTAACTTTAAAACAGTTAAAAAATTTGCTGAATCGGATAATTGCATGGAATATTTTATATTATATTCCGATAGATAGGGTGGTAATATGAGAAAGCATATAATTTTTTTTGGTATTTTGCTTTTGTTTTGTTTTGCTTGTACAGGATGCAGTACGGATATGTTTAAAAGCTACAATAACATTAAAAATATTGAGATATATGCTGGAAACGCACATTCGGCGCTGGAAAGAAAAGTTGTTACCGATAGGGCTGACATAAAGTATATAATTAATAAAATAAAGAAAATAAATGTGGTCAGAAATGCAAAAAGCAGCGATATTATTGAAAGCGGAGTCGGACTTCAATTTAAAATTAATTCTTTTGATGATGAAACATATTCGTTTGTTATAAATGACAAGCTTTTATTTGTCGGCAGTAAAGCATATGTTATAAGCGGCAGCAGTTTTAATTATGAGTTTTATAAAAATCTTAATTATTTTGCTGAAAATTTAAATCGAAGCAGGGTTCAAAATGGTACCGGAGTTAAAATTGATTTTTATTATAATCATGATGAGGCGGAGAATCAATTATCGGCTAAATATAAGAATTTAAGCAATTTTTACATAAAAGCAGAAGTGTTAAATCAAGACAGAACTGTTAACAACAGCGACATTAATATTAATGTACGCAGAATTAAGAAAAATGAATGATTTAATAACAGATGGTGTTAAACACATTTAGGGATATAGCTAAAAACTATATCCTTTTTTCAACAGGAATTTATTCGGTAAAATGTTTGTATACAATTTAATCAGGAAAAAGATAAGCTCAGGCATATTTTATGAAAATCAGTTTTTCTATTATGTCAAAATATAAATGGATACGTTATATGTCAAAACGTATCCATTTAATTATTATTAAACTTTCAGCTCTTTTTTATCCTGTCAGGTATAAAAAGCAGTATATCATCTTTTGTTATTACACCGAACACCGTTAAAAGCAGTAAGTAAAAGCCCGAAAATAATATCGAATATACAGCGAAGCCGCTGATCGATAGATTATGGCTGTATGTAACCCATTTAATTCCGACAAAGGAAATAACTGCGCATAGTGCGGGCGTCAGGAAATCTTTTACAATGGATATTGACATTTTGACTGTGCCGCATACTTCTTTTAATGACAATGATACCGTGGCTATAAGGCTTATTGTAATTCCTGTTACAAATGCGTCAATTCCTGCTTTTGGCATTATAAAGTAGATAAAAAATAAATTTATAACAGAAGAAATTAAATTTGTTCTGAAAATAAAGCTATGGCTGCCTACTCCGTTTAATATACCCGTTAATGTTATCTGCATATATAAAAAAGGACATATAACAGATAGTTTCATTAGGAGAACGCCGAGTTCACTTTGGGCATATATAAGATTACATATCTCTGACGGGAAAGCAGAGAAAAGCAGGGCAAATCCAAGGCCTATTATAATAGTAAACCGGATGCTTTTATTAATGACATATGCAGTTTTTTTTGTACTGCCGGTTGCCTGTGTTTCGCTTAAGGCCGGAACAAGTGTGACAGATATTGCCATTAAAAATGCGCTTGGAAGCTGTATAAGCGGCATTACCTGTCCGCTGAGTTTTCCGAATTCGGCCAAAGCATTTTCAGTTCCTCCGTAAAGCATAAGTCTTTGAGGTATCAGTATGTTTTCAATGGCCGAAAGCATTGACCCTGTTACCCTTGCAAGGGTTAAAGGTACTGCTCCGGCAAGGATTACCGAAAGAGCTTTCGAGTATGACATTGAGGGACGTTTTTCCTTATTTTCATTTTGAAAATATTTGACCACGATAAACACAAGCATGAACGAAAAAAATTCTCCAAGTACAATACCTGTGACTGCCGCTCCGCAGGCGTATTCTAAGCCATATGGAAGAAAGAAGGATGAAAGTGCAAATATAGCGATAATCCTTACGGCCTGTTCAAGGACTTGTGAAAGAGCCGGGAAAAGTTGTTTCTGCATTCCCATGAAGCTTCCCCTTATACAGCTGCCACAGGCCATAAATGGAAAACATAAGCTCAAAATCCGAAGAGGCATTGCGGTTCTTACGTCTTTGACAATATATTCGGCGGTAAAATCAGCGGAAATGAAAAGCAGACAGCTCAAACTGAGGCTGATTGTTAAAGATATCAGCATAGATATGTACAGTATGCGTTTGGTGTTTCCGAATTCACGTTTTGCATTTTCTTCAGCAGTCAACTTTGAAACTGTTGTGGTAAGCCCTGAGGATGTAATACTCCACGCCAACATGTAAATAGGCATTATCAGCTGATAAAGCCCCATGCCTTCGTTGCCTATGGCTCGCGACATATATATTCGATAGTAAAATCCCATAAAGCGGGTTGTTAAATTTGCGGCCATTAAAATTGCCGCGCCTTTTATTAGTGTATTTTTGCGCATAAGAAAACCCCGTTGTGTGTTTATATATTATATGAAGCCCGCACGCAAAATAGTAGTATACCCGCTCTTGTAAATCATAGAGTCAAAGTGGTAAAATATATCTATATGGAGGGGATAAGCATGAAAAAATATGAATATAAATTTGTAAGTTTTAAAATACCGTCAGGTTTCGATTATGAGAAAAAAGTTAAGAAGCTGGAATTTTATTGGAACGAACTCGGTATGCAGGGGTGGAAATATTGCAGGGAAGGTAATGGTTTTACAGTTTTTATGAGGGAACTTGAGAGATAAAGTGATTTTTAGATTAATATGACTTAATTTAAGACGCACTCGTTACTTTTATTTTTACAGTATAATAGATATAAGATTAAAGAAATATTTTAATTAGCGCCGATAAGGTTTTATTTTAAATATTTACCGGGCAAAAAATGAAAATGAATTTAGATATACAGCGTTCTACATGTGCTGAAGGCTTTTAAAATTATATTGATAAGAGCATGTGTTGCAGTGGTTTTTTGAATAACTTCAACAGAATTTTCTAAAATTTTAAAATCAGCTGTTGTTTATTACATTGATAGTCGGAAACATGAATTCTATGAAGAATTTGATGGTGAAATTGTTATTTAAAAATTTGTAAGTATGTAAAGATTGGAGAAGTGACTTTTATGAATAATTTAGCCGGAAGAAGTGAATTATACGACAAATTGTTAGAAAAATATGAAGATAATGAAAATTAAGATATTACAGTTGAATTTTATGGAGATTGTATAGATCTCTGCTCTGAGTTTAGCAAAAGGGAAATACAATTTGTATTATTTGAATTAAAATACATATTGCAGGATATTGATACGGGAGTTGAAGGCGTGAATAATTTTCAAAAGCTCAGTAAAACTATGATAAGGGATAATCGGAGAGATTCATTTATTACAAATATTTTAGAAACGGCGTTGGAGGAAAAAAATTGTTCCGATAAATAGTTTGAGCTTTAATAAAAAAATGCAATATGAAACCGATACTATTACATTATTTAATTAATTTGTGATAGAAATGTTTTATAATGTAGTAGGAAGATAGAAAGTGAAAAGCTGTTCTGCACGTTTTTTGACATTTTTTAGGAGATAAAATATTTTTACTTTTTTAAATGAGTTTTTAACTCAAATACAGTTTAAAATTAAGTTTTCATTAATTCAATGCTCGTAATCGGGTTAGTTTCGCTTGTTAGGATTATTTATTTTCCATATCAATAAAACAAATTAAATTTGCCGGCTGTAAAAGCCGGCGTTTTAATCATATATGTTTAATTATCAAGCAGGAAATATTTTATTAACGAAAAATATTCCCTTATATAGTTGGTAGGTTCAAGCCACAGAACGCTTTCGGAGGATAGGCCGTAGGCGTTAAGGCCTGTTTTCTCGGCAATCATTCCGGCGCGGAATATATGGAACCCGTTTGTAACATATATTACAGTGTATTCTTTATTGAAGTATTTATCAAGTATATCTTTTGAGAACTCAAAATTTTCAACTGTGCGGGAGGATTTATCCTCCATTAATATATATTTTTCATCTATCCCGTTTTCTGTAAGATAATTTTTCATTGCCAAAGCTTCCGGGATAATTTCATTTGGACCTTGCCCTCCCGATACCACAATTATGCTTTCGGGATTTTTATTATGATATTCTATGGCGGCGTCAAGCCTGTGAGCTAAAGTCAGGCTTACGTCCTTCCCATTGAGTCCGGCTCCGAGCACTATTACCGCGTCGGCGCCGTCGGGCGGTATACGCACGGAATTTTTATAAATAATAAATGAAGAAAATGCGAATGTTGCGGCAAACAATGCCATTGCGGATTTAATTAGTATTTGTACATATTTGGGAGTATGGGCTTTGATTTTTTTGTATAATAAAGTATACGAGATTATTACAATTCCTATAATTGCCGGAAGAAAATTTCCGAGGGTTAAAGACGTCGTTATCGAAACGGCAGCTGAATTTAAAATTAAAATAATACCTATTCCTATGGCAACCTTTTGCAAACCTATCACCTCATATGGTATTATAAAATAAAACCAATAAAATTTGTTGTTTTTTTTACAGAATTAAATAAAAATTCATAACATTGTAAGATATTGGGAGAAAAAACATGTTTGATATAAAAGAAGAACTAAAAAAACTTCCCATGAAACCGGGAGTTTATATAATGAAAAATGCAAATGACGAAATAATATATGTCGGCAAGGCCGTAAAGCTTAAAAACAGGGTAAGCCAGTATTTTCAAAATTCAAAGAACCATTCGCCAAAAGTAGCGAGTATGGTAAGCAATATATCCGAGTTCGAGTATATAGTTACCGATACCGAAATGGAAGCGCTTATACTTGAATGCAATCTTATTAAGGAGCACAGCCCTAAATATAATATTGCTTTGAAAGACGACAAAACATACCCGTATATAAAAGTTACTTTAAATGAGGACTTTCCCCGTATTTTTGTCACCAGGAGACATATTAAGGACGGCTCGAAATATTACGGCCCCATAACCGACGCGACGGCCGTAAAGGAAACGGTTGAGGCGATACATAAAATGTGGCCTATAAGGAAATGCAAAAAAGTTTTTCCCAGGGATTTGGGAAAGGAACGTCCGTGCCTTAACTACCATATAGGGCAATGCCAAGCACCGTGCGACGGGCTTATAACTAAGGAAGAATACATGAAAAATATTGAAGAAGCAATGGATTTTCTTGAGGGAAAACATCATGATATTGTTGCAAAGATGAAAAAGAAAATGCAGGAAGCCTCGGATAAGATGGAATTTGAGGTGGCGGCGGCCTACAGGGATAAACTTAAAAATATAGAAAGCATTATAGAAAAGCAGAAAATGAGCAACACGGGGCTCCAGGACAGCGACGTCATAGCGGTTGCAAGAGCGTTTGACGAAGCGCTTATACAGGTGTTTTTTATACGCGGCGGGAAAATGACGGGGCGGGAGCATTTTTTGCTTAAAAACAGTGAAGGTACGACGAGAGGGCAGGTTATAACCGAGTTTGTTAAACAGTTCTACAGCGGCACGGCTTTTGTCCCTAAGGAACTCATACTGGAAGAAGATTTAGAAAGCGGTGAAAAAGAACTTCTTGAGGCATGGCTGGCAACGCTCAGGGGGAGCAAGGTTATTGTAACAGTTCCTCAAAAGGGAGAAAAGCATAAGCTTGTAGAACTTGCCGGAAAGAATGCCATTATAACGCTTGAACAATTTGGCGAGAAAATTAAAAGGGAACAGGAGCGTACAAAGGGCGCCGTTGAAGAAATTAAAAAGGCTTTGGGTTTAAGCGGCGTCATAGAAAGGATAGAATCTTATGATATTTCACATACTCAAGGGTTTAACGCCGTCGGCAGTATGGTTGTTTTTGAAAACGGAAAGCCAAAAAGAAGCGATTACAGAAAATTTAAAATAAAAACAGTTATAGGAGCAAATGATTTTGCAAGCATGCAGGAAGTTCTTACAAGACGTATAAACCACAGCATTAAAGAAAAGATTGAAAATCCTGACGCCGAAGGCAAATTTTCGAGATTGCCCGATTTAATTATGATGGACGGCGGAAGGCCGCAGATTTCTGCCGCGCTTGAAGTTTTGGCTAATTTTGGGCTTGATATACCTGTCTGCGGTATGTTCAAAGACGACAGCCACAGGACAAAGGGGCTTTTATTTAATAATAAGGAAATTTATATGCCGCTTACAAGCGAAGGTTTTAAGCTGGTTACGAGGATACAGGATGAAGTACACCGATTTGCCATTGAATATCACCGCAAGCTTAGGGAAAAAGAAAAGATAGACTCTGTGCTTAACCATATTCCGGGCATAGGGGACGCAAGAAGAAAAGCGCTTCTTCTTCATTTTGGAGATGTTGCGCATATTAAGGAAGCGGATGTTTCGGATCTTCTCGAAGTTAAAGGAATGAACATTAAAGCGGCTGAATCGGTTTATGGATTTTTTAGGCAGGATACTCATGGAGAATGAACAAAATAACTAAAATTTAACATATTCAAGCATTGTTTTTTGATAAAATGTTGTGCAAACATGAGGAATATGGTAAACTCTAAAATACATCGTTTATAATATTATTCTAAAGAGGGGGCATTTGCAAATGTATTCGGTGCCTATTGAAAAGTTTGTTAAAGAATTTAATCTGGAAAATATGATTCCCGAGATTTCGCTTAACGGAAAAATGCTCACAAGCAGCGACGTTAACAGGCCGGCTCTCCAGCTTGCGGGATATTTCGACTATTTTGAAAACGACATGGTGCAGATAATAGGCAAAGTTGAAAACTCATATCTTGAAAGGCTTGAACCGATGTTCAGGGAGGATGTTCTGAGAAAGCTCTTTTCGTTCGGCTTTCCGTGTCTTGTTATATGCAATAATATTGAAATGTTCCCTGAAATAGAGATATTTGCGAAAGAATTTGACGTACCCGTATTCAGAACGGAGAACAGCGAATCCGATTTTGTCGGCGAAATTAACCGCTGGCTTAAAGGCGAATTGGCCCAAAGGATAACAATACACGGCGTGCTTGTGGATATATACGGCGAGGGAATACTGATTATAGGCGACAGCGGCGTTGGAAAAAGCGAGGCGGCCCTTGAACTTATAAAACGAGGCCACCGCCTTGTAGCTGACGACGCTGTTGAAATAAAGAGAATAGACCATGAAACCCTCATAGGAACATGCCCTGAACTTATACGGTATTTTATTGAGCTTAGGGGAATTGGGATAATTGATGTACGGGAACTTTTCGGAGTTGGATCGATTAAGCAGTCGCAGACAATAGATTTAGTAGTAAAGCTCGAGCTTTGGGACGATGAAAAAATATATGACAGGATGGGCATTGAGGACGAATATTATGAGATACTCGGAAACAAAGTAGTCTGCAACGCCATACCGCTTAGGGAAGGACGGAACATTGCCGTTATTTGTGAGGCGGCGGCGATAAACTGCCGCCAGAAAAAGCTTGGTTATAATGCGGCGCAGGTTTTGAGCCAAAGGCTTCAAAAGACTATTGACGGATAAATAAGGGAACGGAGGTTTAACACAGTGTTTTACGTTGGAGTTAATTTTGATATAACAAACATAGTTGCGGCCGTAATAGACGATGACGGAAACATACTTGTGAAGGAAAGCGCCCCGACGCTTAAATACAGGGAACTGACTGAAATAATCGGAGACATGGCGGCGTTGATTGAAAAAACAGTTAAAAAAGCGGGTCTTGATCTTAATAAGGACATAGAACATGTGGGAGTGGGATGTTACGGCACAATAAACAGAGAAACGGGAGTTTTAATATATTCAAGCTATTTCGGCTTCAGGGACGTCCCGCTTCTTGACGAAATTAAGAAATTTATAAAAATACCCGTATATATTGAAAATGACGCAAACTGCTACGCTCTGGCGGAAAGCAGGCTTGGCGCTACGAAAGGTCTTAAAAATTCGGTTATAGTTACAATAGGGACGGCTATGAGCGGCGGCATAATTATTAACGGCGAAGTATATCACGGAGCTTTTTACGGCGCGGGAGAATTCGGGCATCATGTAATTGTTTTGGACGGTGAAAAATGTGAGTGCGGACGTAACGGCTGTTGGGCGGCATATGCATCGTCAACGGCGCTTGTAAGGGACGCGCGCATAGCGGCGATACGCCATCCCGAAAGCATTATGTTCAAAATGGTAAACGGCGATTTGCGGCTTATGTCTTACAATATACCTTTTGACGCGGCAAAACAGGGCGATATTTATGCTAAGGATGTTGTTTTTCAGTATGCAAGGTATATTGCTCTCGGGCTTATTAATATAATAAATATATTACAGCCGGACGCAATAGCTATAGGCGGAAAAATTATAAATATTGACGAAACATTTTTAGACACTGTTTCCGAGCTTGTAAAAGAAAAAACATTTGGTCAGAAAAAAACTAAAATCATGCTTACTGAGATGAATTATGACGCCGTGCTGATAGGAGCGGCGATGCTGAGGGAATAATACGGATATTTCAGATAGTTCGACTGCCGCTTTAATTTAAAGATTAAGCGGAATAAAACTTATTTATGGGAGTGAAAACCTTTGGTATTGGAAAAATTAAAGGAGATTGCCGGTGAAAGAAATGTAAAAACCAATGAAAATATGAACGTTCACTGCACATTTAAAACAGGCGGAAAAGCCGAAATTTTTATCGAACCTGAAAATGCTTTTCAGCTTTCGGAAACAATCAAGATACTGAAGGAATATGGAATACCTTTTGCGGTTATAGGCAACGGCTCCAATATTCTTATTGGCGACAAAGGTATAAAAGGCGCTGTTATTCATATAGGGAATTATTTTTCCGATATAAAAATAGATGGAAATTTAATGGAAATAGGAGCGGGCGCATCGCTTTCTCAGGCGGCGCAGGCGGCGGCCGAAAACTGCCTTAAAGGGTTTGAATTTGCAGCCGGGATTCCCGGCAGTTTCGGCGGGGCCGTATATATGAATGCAGGGGCATACGGCGGCGAGATAAAAGATATTTTTTGCAGCGCATGCATATTATCAAAAAACGGGGAATTTACGGAGCTGAATGCAGACGATATGGAATTCGGATATAGAGAAAGCGCAGTTTCTAAAAACGGCCATATAATTTTGAGTGGAAAGGTAAAGCTTGAATATGGCAGCAAAGAAGAAATAAGGGCGCTTATGGCTGATTTTAACCAAAGAAGGAGAGATAAACAGCCGTTAAATTTTGCAAGTGCCGGGAGCACATTCAAAAGGCCGGAAGGGCATTTTGCCGGAAAGCTTATTGAAGACAGCGGCCTTAAAGGATACGCTGTCGGAGGGGCAATGGTTTCGGATAAACACGCGGGATTTGTAGTTAATACGGGTAATGCTACGACAGCCGACATACTTGCGGTTATCGGCCACTGCAAAAAAACTGTGAAAGAAAAGTTCGGGGTTGAACTTGAAACGGAGATAAAATTTTTAGGCGAACAATAGATAAAAAGAGGGTTGCGGTATGAAATTTGTTATTGTAACGGGAATGTCGGGGGCAGGAAAAACTACAGTGCTTAAATTTTTGGAGGATATAAACTATTTTTGCGCCGATAACCTGCCGCCGGCGCTCCTTTTAAAATTCGCCGAGCTGTTTGAACAGGGAAGCGAAATAGATAAAGTTGCCTTAGGTATAGATATTCGCGGCGGAAGGCTTTTTAAAGATCTTTTCCACGGACTTTCGCAGCTTACGGAAAACGGATACGATTACGACATACTTTTTCTTGACGCGTCGGACGAATCGCTTATTAAACGATTTAAAGAAACAAGGCGCAGCCATCCGCTTTCAAAAACAGGTTCTATTGCAGAGGGTATACAAAAAGAACGCGAAACGCTGAAAGACGTAAAAAAACGGGCTGACTATATAATTGACACAAGCAATATACTTACAAGGGAACTTAAAGAAAAAATAAATTCAATATTTGTATTGAACGAAAAATTTGAAAGCCTTATAATAACAGTCTGCTCATTCGGCTTTAAATACGGCATACCTATAGATTCGGATCTTGTATTTGACGTAAGGTTTTTGCCAAACCCGTTTTATATACAGGAACTTAAAGAGTTTACCGGAAATGACGAATGTGTCAGTTCGTATGTAATGGGATTTGAGGAAAGCCGTATATTTTTGGACAAGCTTACCGATATGGTTGAATTTTTAATACCTCAGTATATAAAAGAGGGCAAGAACAGGCTTGTTATCAGCATAGGATGCACAGGGGGCAAACACCGTTCGGTAACGCTTGCCAATGAGCTTTATAAAGCTTTAAGCAATGAAAAACACAGTGTACGCCTTAAACATAACGATATCGAAAAAGATACAAGGCATAAGAAGTAATATATTAATATCACGTTGGGAGGCGGAAAGTTTGTCGTTTTCGTCTAATGTTAAAAGTGAGTTATCGCATCATTTTGGGGAAGGGCGTCACTGCGACATAGCTGAAATTGCCGCTATTGTAAATATGTGTGGGTATATCAGCCAAAATGAAGATAATTTTTGTATAAAAATTCAGACTGAAAATGTTGCAGTTGCTAGAAAGTGCTTTACATTATTGAAAAAAACTTTTAATATAGACTGTAAGATACTGGTCAGGAGGAATAGTCAGCTAAAGAAAAACAGGATTTATATTCTTACTGTTGAAAGTAAAAACGGGGAAGCAAAAAAAATACTGCTTTCAACGGGACTATTGAAAAGCGTTGAAGGGGAATATGAAATCTGCAACCGTATTTATCCTCTTGTGGTGAGCAGTACCTGTTGCAAAAGGGCTTATATAAGGGGAGCTTTTTTAGCAGCCGGAAGCGTCAGCGACCCGGAGAAAACATATCATTTGGAGTTTGTCTGTTCTACTTTGGAATACAGCGGGGAATTAAAAGACTTAATAAATTCTTTTGGTATGGAAGCTAAAATAGTTAAGCGTAAGGAACACTATATTGTTTACCTTAAAGAAGGCGAACAGATTGTTGATTTGCTTAATATTATGGAAGCCCATGTTGCTTTACTGGAAATGGAAAACGTGCGCATTATAAAGGATATGCGTAATAATGTTAACCGTAAGGTTAACTGCGAAACAGCCAACCTTAATAAAACTATAGCCGCCGCTGTAAAGCAGATTGAGGATATAGAATTTATAAGGGATAACTTCGGATTGAGTTATCTACCGAAGCCTTTGGAGGAAATGGCCATGGCGCGCATGAATTTTCCTGACGCAACATTGAAAGAACTGGGACAGATGATGGAGCCGGCAGTTGGGAAGTCGGGAGTGAACCATAGGCTTAGGAAGATAAGCGAGATGGCAGAATTTTTAAGAGAGGATATGGTATCTGGAAATGGCTAAAAAAACAATTATTGTAAAAAAATCTTTAGACACAAGACATGCCGCACTTTTTGTCCAAACAGCAAGCAAATTTAAAAGCAACGTCAAAATTGCCGTTGATGACAAAATAGTTAATGCCAAAAGCCTTATGTGTATTATATCTTTGGGGTTATCCGAAGGGATTGAAGCTACTATCAGCGCTGAAGGGGAAGACGCTGAAGTTGCGGTTAATGAAGTTTCATCGGTTATAGGTTAATTATCATTTTTTAAACGGAATTATAAAATTATATTTGAAACCGTGCGCTTATTGATTGCGCATGGTTTTTTGTTTTGGGAAACGGAATTAACAACAGTAAATTAAACGTGCTGATATGTACGATGAAACCGGAAGAATATTATACAAATAGCCGATTAACATATGCAACAGGGACAGGGGCAAGACCTGAAGAAAATGAATAAAATTTTTCGGATACTTTTACATGATAATTTTTATGTATTTCAATTTTGGCCGTTGAATTGTAAATAGATTCGGTTTGAAAGGGAATATACGCCTAACAATGAGAAATTTCCGCGTTTCAAAGTTGCATAACGCTTGCCGTAGGATCCGCTGCGACTATGCGTATTGAACAGCAAAAAAATTTTTTCTTGTGAAGTTGGAGAATTTTAACCGGAGGCAGCGACGTAAAGGAAAGGCAAAAACGTGCGGATGCAGTGAACCCTATGGCAAGCGGCTTTAACGCGGATATTGCGCCGCCGCGCGTGCCTTGTAAACAGAAGCTATCTAAAGCAATGAAAAAAGGCGTTTGACCGTCTGCAGCAAACGCCTTTTTATATGTCTAATCATGACCCTTGTATTGGGAATACCCGTTTAAAAATGATATGAACGAACTGTACTGTTCAGGGCTTACGGATCTTATGACTTTTATAAAGCTTTCAATATCGCTGCCGCAAACCCTTTCCAATTCTTTGATTATGGCTTTGTGCTTTATAATATCTTTATTTCCGGCGTCAAAAAATTCGCTTAACGTTATTTTAAAATAATCGCATATCTCTATTAGCGCTTCAATGGACGGATAATTCCGGCAGTTTGTAAGTCCTGTGATATATCCGCTGCTTTTGCCTAAGTATAAACTCAGCTTCCTTTTGGAAATGTTGTTTTCGTAACAAAGCGTATCTATTCTGTTTGATATAAAGTTTTTATCCATAAGCATCCACCGTCAGTTTGAAAATAATATTTATATAAGTATAAAACAAATTTATCGGCCAGCTTGCGTGTTAAACTATTTAATTAATAAAAAAATAGTTGAAATATATAGTTTAAATATATATAATTAATATGTCGGCAAATCATATATTTATACTTTTCGGTTAAAAGCTAAATTGAAAGGATAGGGTCAATGGATAGTTCAATTTTTTCACAAAGATTAATGGAATTGAGGATAAAATACCGATATAGGGAAAATTATATTGAAAATAAATTGGGATATTACCGCAATATATTATCTGATTATGAAACGGGAAAAAGGGATCGTCTGTGGATGATTTGATAAAGTTTGCCGATTTTTTCGGGGTGACAATAGATTATTTGGTTGGACGGGAAGAAGCTAATTTGCCGTATAATGAAAAGGACGATAATTTTATTGCCGAATTTATCGGATATTATAATGGTTTGCGGCAAGACAAAAAGGAGTATTTTGTTGAGATGTTTTATTATCTTCAAAAATTTGCGGAGCTGACCGCTGATGGCAGAGGAATGGCCTTAAAATAGAAATAAAAAAGTGTGAATATTAATTCACACTTTTTTATTTTGCCTGTTTTACCTGTAATTGTATTGGTTAAGCATATCGACTATTGCCGAATATATGGCTTCGGCAACTTTCTGGCGGTTTGCCTCATCAGAAATTATCTGCGCGTCTCCTGCATTTGAGAGGAAACATGTTTCTATAAGTATCGCCGGAACTGTTGTTTGGTTAAGCACTATAAGATCTGGACGTTCTTTTATACCGCGGCTTTCCGTACCTAAAGCGCTTACAACATAATTCTGCATAAATTGCGCGGCAATTTTGCTTGTAAGGTTTCCGGCAGGTTCGTTGTTATGGTTATTATATAAAACTTCGGTGCCGTGAGGCGTTTCCGCCGTTGCGGCATTCTGGTGGATTGATACAAAGAGATCGGCCGCCTGATTACCCATTTTCGCACGGCTGACATTTGTTGGATAGCTGTCGTCAATTCTTGTTATATATACTTTTATGCTGCTGTCGTTTTCAAGGAGCCGATACACTTTTAAAGCTATATCGAGGTTAATATCTTTTTCGGTCAGCCCGTTTCCGCTTGTACCCGGGTCAGTCCCGCCATGGCCGGGATCAAGCACTACAACTTTATCATATATGCTGCGCGGCGATGTGAACTGTATCCTTATTTCGTCATCTGAAACCTTTATACGGTGCGCTATAAGGGAATTTTCGTTAACAGTAAACTGAGTTTTTCCGTCTCCGTTATTGGCAAGCGTAATACCGGATACATAAGAATCCCCGCCGGCAATATTTCCGTAACCGTATGTGGATTGATAATTTCCGTCAAGGGTTATTATATATTTTCCGTTTCTGTAATCATCCGTAAAGGAAAAATTGCTTTCCGTAAGCCCGTCTTTATTTTCAAGTATAAGCGTATTGCTTCCCGGATCATATACGGCGTTTTCGACTGTCGATTTTTCTATGGTTATTTCCGTGTATGTATCGAATTGGTTAACAGTGTATTCTATATCGCGGGAAACTTCAACTTTTACGGAGGTTGAGTTGCCGCTGTGCTGTGTTGTAATATTTTCAACATAATTTAAATCGTCGGCTTCATATTCGGAGCTGAGGCTGCTTGTAGAGTTGGGGATTTCAATATTGAGCCTGAAAGGAAGCACCGCTTTTGAAGCTGTTATTGCCGGTGCGCTTTTTCCGTAAATTCTTATTATGTCTTTGTTTCCGTTTGTATCGGTTGTAATATTTGTTATCTCATTTTTGTCAAATGAAATTATTATGCTGTTTTTATTGCTTCCCATTGTGACAGAGTACCCTACGGCGGAATTTAAATCAAATACGACCCTTGTGATCCTGTTTGGTTCAGTTTGATTTTGGGCCGAACGTATGCTTTTAACAATGGAACTGTTTGTGCTTGTTATATTAGAATTTGATATTGCCATGTCGGCGTTATATATATCAACTACAATTTTTTCTTTGTCAAGCAGGAAACTTTCAAATTTTTCGATTTGGCCGCTTGCGTTTATTGTGAAAACCTGCTCCGACGTTTGGCTCTGCGGCGTGGTTATGCTTGAAACTGAAATTGTGCTGCCGGAAACCCCGGTACCGCCCGTAACGGTATTTGACGAACCGCTCGGAGGATTATTATTGTTCCCTGACGAGCTGTTTCCGTTTGAATTATTGCCGTTGGAAGGATTGTTTTCATCCGGACCGTTTTCTCCGTTATTACCTGAAGGGTCTGTCGAAGGCGTTTCGCTGTAATTTTTATCATTTACGGATACAGTCCTTGAAACGTTATCCCAGCCTACGGTACATCCGACAGCCTCCGCTGCCGCCCTTATTGGTATCATAGTCCTGTCGTTTATAATTTTAGCGGGGGTATCCATTTTGAAATCTACGCCGTTGGCATGGCCTGTGTCGCTGTTAATTTTAAGCACGACGACATTCGAATCCTTAACTATATACACTTCCTGCGTATTGGCATTCCATTGGACGTCTCCGCCTAATTTTTCAAACACGGCGCGCGCGGGTACAAGGGTTCTGTCATTTAAAACTACAGCCGGCATATCAAGGTTTGAAATTTCCTCGCCGTTAACCTTGATTTTTACTTCCTCGGCTGAATATTTATGGCTTTTGCCATCATAAACAAGATTCATATTAACGTTTGACGCGTATGAAAAAGTGCAGGCCGTGACAATCATAATGGCCGTTAGGCCTGCAAATACAAGTTTTTTTAGTTTGTTTTTAAGCATTGCTTCCTCCCTCTTTTCGACATTATTCTGAAATAACTACAATAGTATAACAAAAAAAAGGGAGGTTGTGTGGAATTATGTTAATTTGCAATAAAAATGTAATAATTAAATTTTTATGCTTTTTTGGGAATATTTGCGGACATGCGTCTTTTTTATTTGGATGTTCGTATATTTTTTCAGCGCATAATATTACGGCGGCAAAAAATGCTTGTATTGTATTCTGATAATTGATTATCGGATTGTTTTTATATTATTTATAATGAAAAAACTAAGCCGCGTCTGTATTTTTAATAAATGTGTCCTTTTAAATCTGCAAGGAAACGTCATTAAAAAATGGAGAAATAAAATTGTTACATATATTTTCTCATGTGTTTAAGGGCGCTTTTTTCAAGTCTTGAAACCTGAGCTTGGCTTATTCCGACTTCGTTGCTGACTTCCATTTGAGTTTTGCCTTCAAAGAACCTCAGCGTTAATATATGTTTTTCTCTTTCGTTTAAGCGGTTCATTGCTTGGGAGAGGGAAATGTTTTCTATCCATAGCCCGTCGCCGTTTTTATCGTCTTTTATTTGATCCATTATATAAAGCGTATCGCCGCCGTCGTGGAACACCGGTTCAAAAAGGGAAACGGGATCCTGTATTGCATCGAGCGCCATAACTATATCCTCTTTCGGCAAATCCATTTCCTTTGCAATTTCTTCGATTTTCGGCTCCCTTGAAAGGCTTGCGGTAAGCCGTTCTTTTACCTGTAAGGCTTTGTAGGCCGTATCCCTTATGCTCCGGCTTACGCGGATGCTGTTGTTATCGCGCAGGTATCTTCTTACTTCGCCTATTATCATGGGTACGGCGTATGTGGAAAATTTGACGTTTTGCGTTACGTCAAAATTATCAAGCGCCTTTATAAGGCCTATGCATCCTACTTGGAAAAGATCGTCCATTTGTTCGCCGCGGTTTGTAAACCTTTGTATAACGCTTAAAACAAGCCTAAGGTTGCCGTAGATATATTGTTGGCGGGCTTCTTCGTCGCCCCGCTGTATTTTTTCAAATAACTCTTTTTTTTGTTCAGCTGTGAGAATGGGAAGCTTTGAAGTGTTGACGCCGCATATTTCGACTTTGTTATAAACCATTTTTATTTCCTCCCCGTAAATTTTTAGGTCTATATAAAAATGATTACCATAGAAGTTTAATTTATACAGGCAACAAAAATCCAAATTCTGCAAAATTATTTCAATGGGGATTAGCTTCAGTTTACAAGGGCATAAATGCCCGCAAGGAAAAACTTTCCGCACTTCTGTGCAGCATACGCTTGCCGTTGGATCTAGTGTGCCTTGAACTGCAAAAAATTTCCCCTTGTGGAAGAGGGGAGTTTTAAAATGACAATTAAAATCGTGTGTGTCCTTGTAAATTAAAGCTAATGCCGGGATTTTTAATTATTATTGGACTTTTGTTTTAACGGGCGTTATAATAATATAAATACAAATATTTAGAAAGGGGCGGGGTTATGGGTTTTATTGATGATGACAGCCTTAATATGAGCGGTTACGGCATAGGCGAAATATATGTCGGTATGAAAAAAAGCGTCAGCAAAACTATAACTGAAAGCGATGTTTATACATATGCCGGTATTATAGGGGACATCAATCCAGTACATGTTAACGCCGAATATGCAAAGACTACAAGATTTGGGGAACGTATTGCCCACGGGATGCTAACGGCGTCTTTTTTTTCAACCATAGTAGGTATGCTGATACCGGGAGCGGACGCTATTTATTTGGGACAGACATGCAGATTTCTGCTCCCCGTTAAATTTGGCGATACTATAACTGCCGCCGGGGAAGTTACAAGGATAGATCCTGAAAAAAGAATTGCGTATATGCATACTACAGTTGTAAATCAAAGAGGAGAGCTCGTTGTAGACGGCGAAGCGACTGTTATGGCGACTAAACCTTAATAATATATTTTTTACAGGAGGAATTTAAATGAGAATTACGGAAGGAAATACATTGGCTTTAGTAATCGATTATCAGGAAAAACTTATACCTGTTATTAACAACAATGAAGAGGTTGTTAAAAATACGGAAATACTTATAAAAGGGCTTAGGGAACTGGAAATCCCTATTTTTGTAAGCCAGCAGTACACAAAGGGCCTCGGTGAAACGATTGCGCCTGTTAAGGAAGCTCTCGGGGAATTTAATCCATATGAAAAGGTTTCTTTCAGCCTTTGGGGCACAGAGGAAATAAGGGAAGCAATAAAAGCCGAAAACAAGAAAAATGTGATTGTTTGCGGAGTTGAAGCTCATATATGCGTTCTCCAAACAGTTATAGATCTTATTGAAAACGGTTTTAATGTTTTCCTTGTAGAGGACTGCATAGGTTCAAGAAAAGCAAATGACAAAAAATTTGCATGCAAAAGGGCCGTAAGGGAAGGCGCTTTCCTTACGACGTATGAAGCGGCGCTGTACGAGCTTACGGCGGGGGCGGGAACGCCGCATTTTAAAGCTATTTCTAAGCTTACAAAATAACATATATATCCAAATAAGGACAATTAAATGCACCTTGCGGCGTAAAACTGCCGTGGGGTGTATTTTTTTGTATGAATTTGATTCAATTATGATAGAGGAAACAGTGATATTATAAAGAAAATAAAAAATAGCAGTTTCTATAATTAAGGGAGGATTTGCAGATGAAAATTAGGTTTGAAAAGGTGAAAAACTGCCTTGTCGTTTATCCCGAAGGCGAGATAGATCACCATACGTCTGAAGAAATGCGGCAGGAAGTTGATAAGCAGTTTAAAATGTCGCTTGCCAAAAATATAGTTTTTGATTTTAATGATATTACCTTTATGGACAGTTCCGGTATCGGAATGCTTATAGGAAGGTATAAAAGCGCGCATTTGATGGGAGGGAGGATTGCCGTTACAGGCGTTAACAGCGATCTGAAAAAAATATTCACCCTTTCCGGCCTAGGAAGAATTATAAAGCTTTTTCCCAATGTAAACGATGCGGTTGAAAATATATAGTGAGGTGTTGAAAATGGATTTTGAAAACGAAATGACATTGAATTTTAAAAGCAAAAGCCAGAATGAAGGGTTTGCTCGCCTTGCCATTGCAGGATTTATTATGGAGCTTGACCCGACGATAACCGAAATAAACGATATTAAAACAGCAGTTTCGGAAGCCGTAACAAACGCCATAATACACGGTTATGAAAGGAAAGACGGCGTTGTAACGCTTCATTGCGCATACAGCGGAAAAACCATTTACATAGATATAATCGACAAAGGCCGTGGAATAGAAAATGTAGACGAAGCAATGGAGCCCCTTTTTACATCAAAGCCGCAGGAAGAAAGAAGCGGACTTGGATTTACTGTCATGGAAAGTTTTATGGACGAAGTGAAGGTTGAAAGCATTTTGGGGGCAGGCACAAAAGTGTCCATGGTTAAAACATTAAAAAGCCTTTAATAAAGGCTGACAGGCGGGGTGGTTCTATGGACAGCACGTTGGAAACCGTAAAGCTGGCGCAGCAGGGAGATATGGATGCTAAGGGAAAGCTTATAAGCGAAAACAGCGGCCTTATATGGAGCATTGTACGCAAATTTACCGGCAGGGGCGTTGAAATGGAGGATTTATTTCAGATTGGGGCCATAGGGCTTATCAAATGCATTAATAAGTTCGATACTTCTTTTAACGTTAAATTTTCCACATATGCCGTACCGATGATAATGGGAGAAATAAAGCGGTTTTTAAGGGACGACGGAATGATTAAAGTGAGCCGTCAGTTAAAGGAGATAGCCGTTAAAGCAAGGTATATGGAACAGTCGCTTTATTTAAAGAACGGAAAGTATCCTACCGTAAGCGAGCTTGCGGAGGAGCTTGGAGTTGAAAACGAACTGCTTTTGAGCGCTTTGGAGGCTACAAGGGACGTAGATTCAATCTATTCCACCGTTTTTCAAAAAGACGGCAGTGAAACTTATCTTTTGGACAGGCTTGTAAATGACGACGGGAGCGATTTTATTTCGGAAGATAAAATTACGCTGAAAAAAGCAATAGAGGGCCTTAGCGCAAGGGACAGGCAGATAATAGCCCTCAGGTATTTTGACGATAAAACCCAGATGGAAATTTCAAAAGCCCTGGGAATATCGCAGGTACAGGTAAGCCGTTTGGAAAAGAAGATATTAAATGACATAAAAGATAAGTTGAAGTAAAAATTTGTTTATTATTGGCGGTTTATATGCTATAATATTACGACAAGATTGTGTTTGCAAAAGGGATTACTTTTTGTTTAACAAGTATATTTTGGAGGATTGGGTAGTATGGCATATAAAAACAATGTTTCTATCAGGGTTTGCGGCAGGACGATGACGTTATCCGGAAATGAAAGCGTTGAATATATTACGAAAGTTGCTAATTATATTGAGCAGAAAGCTGACGAGCTCCGTCAAAGCGACAGTGCGAAAACTATGAATGCCAATCTTATTTCTGTTCTGACTTCCATTAATATTGCCGACGATTTTTTTAAGGAAGTTGCCAAACGCGAGAACATTGAAAAAGAATTTGCGGCTTTTAAGCAGAAATCCGCAAAGGAAATTGATATTGAGAAGGAAAAAGCCGAAAAGGAAAATTACGGCCTTAAATCAAAAATAGATGAAGCCGAGAACAGGTGCGCCGAGCTTGAAAAGGCTTTAAATGACATGAAAGCTAAAAATTCCGAACTTGAGAATAAATTGTCCGAGAATGAAAAGGCTTTGGAAAACTTAAAGAGGGCGGCGGAAGAAATGAACAGCGTAAAAGACGGTTTTCAAAGCACTATTAACCGGCTTAACGATATGGTTGCGCAGGTTAACGACGAAAAAGCGGTCATAGTTGAAAGCCTTAAAGCTTCGGAAAAGAAAAACGAAGCTTTGGAAGAAGAGATAAAAGTTAAAATTGCCAAAATAAATCGCCTTAAATCTATTGAGGACAAATTGGCCGCAGGCAAACTTATTGAAGTTAGGGAAAATGTTTAAAAGTTAATTTCAGCAGTGATACGGCCTTTGCAAATGAAAGGATTCTATAATTTATATGATAAAATAAAACGGGATATATCTAATAACGGTATAATGACGCCAATAGAATTATCTGTTTTGTTTTACACTGCTTAAAGCTATAAAAAATAGCAGGAAACTGCTATTTTTTTACAGCGTTTAGAAAGGAAGATTATATGTTAATAACAAAAAAGCCTGAACTTTTATCTCCGGCAGGTTCTATGGACAGTGTGAAAGCCGCCGTAAACAACGGCTGCGACGCGGTATATATCGGAGGCAGGCAATTCAGCGCAAGGCAGTATGCAGATAATTTCGGCATTGAGGAGCTTGCCCAAGTGTGCGATTACTGCCATTTAAGAGGCGTTAAGGTTTATATAACCGTAAATACAATATATAAAGACGGGGAATTTAAAGAGCTTTTAAACTTTGCCGCAAAGCTTTATGAAATCGGCGCCGACGCTCTTATAATGCAGGATTTAGGCGCGGCAAAATTGATAAAAGAAAATTTCCCGCAAATAAATCTTCATGCAAGCACGCAGCTTACATCAAACAGCCTAAGCGATGTAAGGTCGCTTGAACAGGCCGGATTTTCAAAAGTTGTGCTCAGCAGGGAACTTAATTTGGAAGAAATTAAGGAAATTACGGCAAACTGCAAGGCGGAGATTGAAACTTTTATACACGGCGCGTTATGCGTCTGTTATTCGGGGCAATGCATTATGAGCAGTATGCTGGGCGGAAGAAGCGGAAACAGGGGAAGGTGCGCTCAGACGTGCAGGCTTCCTTATACATTATACAACGAGTATACAAAGGTAAAAGAAGGGCATTTGCTTAGTCCTAAGGATATAGAAACGGTAACTATTTTGCCTCAGCTTATTGAAGCGGGCATCTCATCTTTCAAAATAGAAGGGCGCATGAAAAGCCCCGAATATGTAGCGGGAGTTACAGCCGTTTACAGAAAGTATATAGATATGTATTTTGAAGATCCTGAAAACTACAGTGTGGATGAAAAAGATATTAAAATACTTCTTCAGCTTTTTAACAGGGGAGGATTTTCACAGGGGTATTACAATAATTTTGCGGGAAGCTCCATGATGAGCCCGGAAAGGCCCAAAAGCTGGGGAGTTAAGCTTGGATTTATTGATTCGTACGATAAAAAAAGCGGAAGGGCTTCAATCAGAACGAGAGAACCTATGGTTCCTGGAGATGGGATTGAAATTTGGACTGAAAAAGAACCTCATGCGGGGAGCAATATAAATAAGGCTTCAAAGGCGGGTGAAGTTATAAATATCGCCGTTAAGGGCGATATAAATAAAAACGACGTCGTTTATAAAACCCATGATAAAGCGCTTTACGACGAACTTAAACGCAGTTACCAAAAGGATACAAGGACTCGCGGCATATACGGAAAGTTTAAGGCTTATATCGGAAAACCTATGGAACTTACGGTTTGGGACGATTACGGGAATAAAGTTTCCGTAACCGGCGAAGAAGTCCAGAGGGCAAATAACCAGCCTTTAAGCCCTGAAAAAATTGAGCGTCAGCTTGTTAAAACCGGTGGCACGCCGTTTAAAGCGGTCGGCATGGAATTTGAAGGCGATACTGACATTTATATAGGAATGGGAGAACTCAACGCCGTCAGAAGGGACGCTGTCGAAAAACTGGAGAGGGCTGTAATTGAAAGCTCAAAAAGGAAACCACAGGGCTTTGTAAAGCCAAAAAGCACAAATTCACAGTTTATATACGACAAAAAGCTTAATGTGCTTGTGAATAATATAATACAATTTAAAGCCGCAGTGGCAAATGAAAACATAAATATCATATATTTGGAATTTTGCAGGGACTTTGAGGAAAACTATAAAGAAATAATCAAGGAATGTCACAGGGCGGGAATTAAACTATATGCCGCCATACCGCGGGTCTATAGGAAGTACAGCGGGAATTTATACGGTAATTTTATTGACAGCCTTAAAAAAAGCGGTATAGACGGGTTCCTTGTACGCTCAATGGGACAGTTTGACGAGTTCAAAGCTACGGGAAAAGAAATTGCGGTTGATTTCGGGCTTAATATATTCAATTCGCCTGACGTAAGGTTCTGGCGCGAAAAAGGCTCCGATGTGATATGCATTTCGCCGGAACTTAATTTAAACGAAATTAACGAAATGGCCGACGAAAAATGCGAGATGATTGGTTACGGGCATTTGCCGCTGATGACTACGCATCAATGTCCCGTGGGCCTTTATGCCGGAAACAAGCAAAACGGTATGTACTGCGAACTTAAAAACAGCGGAAAACAGTTTTATTTGAAAGACAGAAAGGGAGAAACATTCCCTCTTTTGACAAACTGTAAAGAATGCGTATGCACAATACTGAACGGAAAGCCTGTTTTCCTGCTTAAATTTTTTGAGGAGATACTTGCTTCGCCGACAGGAGCTTTAAGGCTTATGTTTACAACCGAAACGGCGGCGGAAACAAACCGTATAATTGAAGCATATGGCAGGATGCTTGATGATTGGGTTGATTTACATCCGTCGGTAAAAAAATTAATCAGGGAAATGGCTGAAAAAGGAAGCACAAAAGGCCATTATTTCAGAGGCATAGAATAGAAGTGGTGCAATGTTTGATTTATTTATAAAATTCGCAGGGTATATGTTTATAATCTATATAACGCTTTTTATATATAACGGCGTTGTTTTTATACTCGACGAATTTGCTCTTACAAAAAAAGAACATAGAAATGCAATTTTCAGCGGACGTACGCTTATTGTTTTAATGCATATTACGGCTTTTATTATTCTTTCGTACGACAGGGAAACTATTTCGTTCAACAACGAGACTCTTCTAATCGGAGTTTTGGGGCTGGCGTTTATTATGGTGGCTAATTTCCTTGCCAACAAGTTTTACAGGAACAGCTGCCCGCTGATTTGGAACTGTGTGTTTTTTCTTTTGGATTTAGGGCTTATAATGCTCCAAAGGCTTGACTCTATGCTTGCTTTTAAACAGCTTGTATGGATTGTGCTCGGGTTTTTCATAGCAATGTGGATACCGACTATTATAAGCATTATACCCAGGTTTGAAATGTTTGAAAAACTTTACATTGTGCTTGGATACCTTCTTATACTTTCAACTTTGGTTTTAGGAAGAAGGGAATATGGTTCTATAAACTGGATTTATATAGGATCTTTCGGATTCCAGCCTTCGGAGATTGTAAAATTCCTTTTTATATTTTATCTGGCAAGCGTTTTCAGAAAGAAAGTGGAATTTAAAGAACTTATAGTCACGGGCGTTTTAAGCGCCGGGATAGTTATACTTCTTGTGATGCAGAAAGACTTGGGAAGCGCGCTGATATTCTTCTTCACTTACATGATAATGCTTTATATCGCAACGTCAAACGAATGGTTATTTTTCGGCGGCATGTGCGCCGCATCGTTTGCAAGCGTAATTGCATACAACCTTTTCGATCATGTTAAGGTCCGTGTTGCGGCATGGAAAGATCCGTGGAGCGATATAGATTTCGGCGGGTATCAAATTGCGCAGTCGCTTTTTGCCATAAGCACGGGAGGGCTGCTTGGAAGCGGGCTTACAAAAGGCATGCCTACAAGCATACCAGTAGTTTCAAAAGACTTTATTTTTGCCGCGATACTTGAAGAGTTCGGTACGATTTTCGGCGTAGGCGTTATATTAATATTTGTTCTGCTTTTTGCAAGGGGAATGATAATAGCCTTTTACAGTCAAAGAAGGTACTACGCCCTGCTTGCGTCGGGATTTATAGCTATGATGGCTTTTCAGACTTTTATTATAATAGGCGGCGTTATAAAGCTCATACCGCTTACGGGCGTGACGATGCCGTTTGTAAGTTACGGCGGAAGTTCTATAGTCGTAAGCATAATTACTATCGGTTTAATACAATGGCTTTGCGGGTACCAGCAGACCCTGGCTGAAGAGGGGGGCGCCGTATATTGAACAGCAGCAAAAAGAGCATAAAGAGGGTATTTGCGTTATTTGCGCTTATGTTCCTTGTTTCGATTGGATATATTTTTAAGATAGTTATTGTCGACAAAGAATTTCTTACAACCAATTCGTACAATCCGCGCATAAATTCTACAGATTCGAATATTAAAAGAGGCTCTATTTATGATATTGACGGCAACTTAATGGCATACAGCGAAAAAGACGGCGATGCATACAGGCGCATATATGTTGACGGGGAAAATTCGGCGCATGTTCTCGGATATACAGGCGTCGGAAAAAGCGGAGTGGAAGCAACGCAGAATTTTACACTTCAGAAACTTGACAATGAAATAATGCAGAGGCTTAAAGCTTTTATAAGCGGCGATGAACCGGAAGGCAACAGCGTTGTTTTGACTGTTGACAGTTACCTGCAAAAAATAGGAAGCGATCTTATGCGCACCAATAACGGGGCTGTTGTTGTTATCGAGGTCAAAACAGGGCGTGTTGTATGCATGGTTTCAAAGCCTAATTACGATCCTCAGTCCGTTGCGGAGAATTGGGACAGCTTGAGGGAGGACGAGAACAGCCCTCTTCTTAACAGGGCGGCACAGGGACTGTATCCGCCGGGTTCTACATTCAAGATAGTTACGGCGGTTTCGGCAATGAGAAATTTAGGAGATGTAAATTCTTTTGAGTATACTTGTACCGGCGTTGCCGAGTTTGACGGCAAGATTATTCACTGCTATAACGATAAAGCGCATGGCAATGTAAATTTGACTTCCGCTTTTGCCCAAAGCTGCAACTGCTATTTCGCGGAACTCGGAAAAAAGATGGGAGCGGTAAATTTAAGGGATACGGCGGATAAACTTGGATTTAATAAAGATTTTAAGTTTGATTTGAATTCAAGCAAATCAACGGTTCTCCTGAATGGAGATTCTACAGAAAGCGAACTTGTCGAAACATCTATCGGACAGGGACGAACTACGGTTACGCCGCTTTTTATGGCAAGCCTTACGGCGGCTGTGGCGAATAACGGAGTTATGATGAAACCATACCTTGTTGACAGTGTTTTGAATTACAGTGGGAAAACTATAAAGACAAACCTGCCCCAAACTTTAGAAACGGTTTTTAAAGAAGAAGAATGCGCAAAGCTTAAAGAAATGATGACGGACGTTGTAAACAGCGGCACAGGTTATAATGCCGACAGCGAATATTTTCAAGTTGCTGGGAAAACGGGAACTGCCGAAAATCCGCAGGGAGCCGACCATTTGTGGTTTGTGGGTTTTGCTCCGGCAGAAGAACCGGAATATGCTGTTGCCGTAGTGCTTGAAAACGGCGACGGCAGTATGAACCCTTCGGTTATTGCAAGAAAAATGCTTTATAATTCTATTGAGAAGGAAAACAGATGACAAGTAAAGAGCAGAGGTGCATTTAGTTAAATTTTTAATTAAACTTATACAGAGTTAAAAATGGGACAGAATAAGGGCATAAAAATTTTTTATCGGAGGATTATATGCTTTTATCCCTTGCTGTTGCTCCTGTTATAATTTTTCTTGTTTTTATGTTTATTAAGGACAGATATGAAAAGGAACCGCTGCGCCTTTTGCTTTTGGGGGCGCTTTATGGGTTTTATATATCCGTACCGGTTCTTTTAAACGACGTTTTCCTTATGAAGCTAAGCGTTTCAAGGGCATATCCGATTATATTCTCAGCGTTCGTAACTTCAGCGGGAAATGAAGAACTTTTAAAACTGGTTTTTCTTTACTTTTTGATGTATAAAAACAAGGAATTAAATGAACCTGTGGACGGGATAGTTTACAGCGTTTTTATATCCCTGGGATTTGCAGGAGCCGAAAATATTATATATATTTTTAATCCGGTGCTGGGCGGTTTTGAAACGGCGTTGTCGAGAGCTGTAATTTCTGTGCCTGCCCACGGATTGTTTGCTGTGTCCATGGGGTATTATTTCGGAATATACCATTATTTAAAGGGCGGAATTTTTTATCTTTTTGCGGCTTTTTTTAGCCCGTGGATTCTGCATGGATTATTTAATTTTATACTTCTTTGGGAAACAAAGTGGTATCTTTTCGTTTTTATACCTTATGTAATTTTGCTTTGGGTTAACGCATTTATCAAAATAAAGTCACATTTAGGCCTTTCTCCATTCAAGAAAGCTTGAAATATTGCTGAAAAAGAGTTATACTTGTACCAATGGATTTAATATTTTTTTCGGAGGTATAAAAATGTGATAGAAGCAGTGAGTTGCGGTGGGATTGTGATTCACAAATGGAAAATACTGCTTCTCTACAAAAACCAAAACGGCAAGTATATGGGCTGGGTCCTTCCAAAGGGAACGGTTGAAGAAGGCGAAGTCCATAGTGAAACTGCTTTAAGGGAGGTAAACGAGGAAACAGGATCTATTGCTGAAATAATTAAATATGTAGGGAAAACGCAGTATAGTTTCCGTGGTGATGAAGATATGGTTAACAAGACGGTGCATTGGTACCTTATGGAAACCGATTCCTTCTACAATAAACCACAAAGCGAGGAATATTTTGCCGATGCGGGCTTTTATAAATTTCACGAAGCCTACCATTTGCTTAAATTTAATGATGAAAGGCAGATTTTAAAAAAAGCGTATCAGCAGTACAGCGATATGAATAAAAATGGATTTTTCCATAAAAAGAATTTTTTTAAAAGCTACAGCTAATAATACTAATTCAAGGAGGTTTTCGGTATGAAAAATTTGAGTTTTAATGAATTCAGGACGCTTGTTTCGGACGTTAAAAATTCAGAGGACAAGAAAACGCAGTGTATGATTTTAGGCTTGCTTTTGGCAGCTTTTGCAATTACTGTAGGCGTAATTTATTTCCTTGTGAAAAAACAGGGAGGTCACGGCTATGACGATTTATATGACGATTGGGATGATGAAGAAGATTATTTTGACGATGATTTTGAATCCTGTGATGATGACTGCAACTGTGAGGAAAATAAGTAATTTTGCAATGTAAATAAAAAAATTATTAAAGAGCAGAAAAAACTGCTCTTTTTTTCTTGCAATTTAAAATATAATGTGATATAATAAATTCAGTTCGTTTGGTGCTGGCAAATTGTCAGACGTGTTGTTCTTAATTATCAGAATAACGGTTGAGGTTTCACAAGTAGCGGTGTGGAATTTAATGTGATACAAAATGAATTTTTATATGCCGAAATAGCTCAGTTGGTAGAGCAATTGATTCGTAATCAATAGGTCGCGTGTTCGAGTCACGTTTTCGGCTCTTAAAAAAACGGTTAAAATCTAAATTGATTTTAACCGTTTTTTTTTATTGCTCCGATGTGCATACATTTCTTTTCAAAATAAATGTAAATTATGCTGTAAAAAATTTGGTTATATTTCTGTAAAAAATTATATGAATTTGCAACATATACTGGAATTTGCAGATTTAATTGTGTATACTGAAATTAAAAGCAAATATGTTCTGTATTGTAAAAATATTTACGCATGATAACATTAAGATAAATTTTTGCTTTAAGTTAAAAATAGTTGTGGTTAGCTGTATAAGTTTAGTAAAAAATAAAACAGCTATTTTTTATAAATAAGATATAATGAATTGTGAATTAGAATTAAATTATATATTGACTGGTGGTGTTATGCAGATTTCCTGCAATAAATTTTTTAACCTGTGTTTTATGATGAAGCCGCTAAACAAACCGACGCGGATATTGAAAAATTTTTTATGCCGTAATTAAGGAGGGGGATGATAACAGATAATTTTTATTTAAAGTATTAAAAAAGGGGGGGTCTTATGCATTAAATGTTTAAATCAGTAGCTAAAATAATATTTTTTATTGAGAGTGCCGGTTTATGACGCTTTCGTTTCGGCGGTTTATCTAACATGTATGAAACAAGTTAACTGAAAATATAGTTGGTTTGGGGTACAAGGAGGAAGATATTATGATTAAAAAAGCCGTTGTTTTTTTAATTATGTTATGTATGTTTTTTTCTGCTGGAGTTTTTGTAAGTGCAGCTGAGATTTGTTCCGATACTGAGAGTTTGGCGGATGCAATGCATGAATTTGGATTGCTTGAAGGAATGGAAACAGAAGAGTCAGGAAAAACTGTTTACAATTTGGATAGGGCTGTCACAAGACAGGAAGCGGTAATAATGCTTATAAGACTTATGGGGAAAGAAAAAGAAGCGTTAAATGGGAATTGGGATCATCCTTTTACAGACGTTGATGTATGGGCTGACAAATACGTTGGATATGCCTATGAAAATGAGCTTGTAAGAGGCGTGACGGGAACATTGTTTGAGCCAAATAGGAATATGAATGCACAGCAATATATTACATTCTTATTAAGGGCTCTTAGATACAGCGATTTTTCGGGGGGAGATTTTTCATACGGAACTGCCCTTTCGTTTTCCGATTCTATAGGATTAACTGACGGTATTTATTCGCTAAGCCCTTCTTTTACACGCGGCGATGCAGTGTGGCTTACGTGCAAAGCTCTGCTCCAGCGTCAAAAAGGCGGCGGCCTGCCGCTTATAAAGCAGCTTAAAAAAGACGGCGTTATATCAAAAGAGCAATATAACAAAGGTCTTGAGATAATGAAAGTGGCCGATTTAAAAGAAAAATTCAGGTATATAACAATTTGGGAAAACGGAAAAAATAAGGTTTTTGACGTATATAATCTTTATTCGCAGCCGGGTACTGGCGAATACAGCGGGTTCCGCCAAATCAGGGGATATACATATGAAGACATATATCCAATATATGTGGAAGGCGGACTCGACAGCTATGAGTACAAAGTTGTTGACAATAATGATATGGACGAAATATGTTATTGGAATTTATATGGCGTGACATATAAAAATACGCGCGGGGAATGTTATAAATTTTTTAGCGATACATCGTATTTAAGGAAATATTATGACAATTTATCAGGTCAAGCTTTTTCTGATGAATGGTTTAGGGAGACTTTCGGAAAAGTGTACGAAGATTGGTCGAATTTCCGGACATTCTCTTCAGGCGCGGCAGGAAGTATTGTCGATAAGTTTGTTGATATGGAGAACGGTATATATTATCATGAACCGCGAGGTTTTAACGATGCCGCAGAATATTTCGGCCTTTTTAAAACGGAGGAAGAATGGAATGAAGAACTGCTTGAAAGCAATTGGATTTCAGAATCCGAGCTGCACAGAGTATCGGGAAACAGCGATTTGACCTTTGGCGAAACCGTAAGTTCTATGCATAATTATTATTATGGGACTGGAAATATTGTATATGGGTTTGTAATTACGGGCTATATAGCAAAAGATTTAATGTTTATATATGATATGCCGGAATCATTTGCGTTGGAGGAAAATGCGGAAGGCACATATAGCGGCATAAGGTTTAAAAGGGAGAACGGACAGTGGTTTTTTAATCCTCAGGATTTAATAAGCAAAGGCCTTCTTAATAAAGACGGAAGTTTAAACGAAGATTATACGCCGGACGAATTTTCGCCAGAAGAGGCAAAAAAAGAGTGGGAAAATGAATGGATTACTTCAGATCAGCTGGAATCGATATATAAATATGATTCATATTTTATGGGAGGGGAAGTTTGGATTTGGAATGATGATGAAAGGTATGTATTGGAAGGCATGCCGGAAAAAAAGCTTGAAAAGGGCGTTGTTTATGACTGCAGCTATAATGGTTACAGTATAAGAGTTATGTATGACGGAGCTCTTTTGTTTGATTACGGCGATTTGGCCGACGCCGGCATAATTGATGAATAAATTAAAGGACTATAAATGCGTATTTATTGTGTATGAAAACAATATATTTACGTAGTGGCCGGGTTTTGCGCCGTATATGGAAAATAATTTAAACTTATAGATAGAAACGGGGGTTTTAAAATATGAAGCGCCCGTTTTTCCGTATGTTATAAATCTGGCGGATGCGCCTATAATACTATTTTATATTAAAGAATATCAATATTTCAACGGACTGCATTGACGTTAGATATATGGCGTCCTATTCTGTAAAAACTCTACAATTTGAAAAAAACAAATATAAATTTAATGTTCTGCTTGCTTTTATTTCAACTTACTATTATTATTTAAGGGCGTATTTATTAAAATGAAGGGTCGTTTGATTATGGACAGCAAATACTATATGATGTGGCTTTTTCAAAGTTTGGGCTTGAATATTAGGAAAACATGGCTCTTGCTGAATGAGTTTAACAGTCCGGAAAATGTTTGGAACGCCGAAGAAAGAATTATAGAATCTGTTGTTAAAGATACAAAAACATATAGAATGCTAGAAAAGGGCAAAGGGCTTCTGCCCGGATGGATCGAAGAGGTTGAAAAATGCGGCCTTAGATATATATCCATAAATGAAAGCGATTATCCGAAGTTATTAAGGGAAATACACGAACCGCCTGTCGGTATTTACATTAAGGGGAACCTGCCGGATTTTGATGAAATGCCGTATATAAGCATCATAGGCGCCAGGAGGTGTTCGGAATACGGGAGGAACATGGCGTATAAATTTTCAAAGGAACTTGCAAAAGACGGTTTTACGATTGTAAGCGGTATGGCAAAGGGCATAGATTCTTTAGGCCACAAAGGGGCTCTTGACGTCGGCGGAGCTACCGTTGCCGTGTTGGCCTTTGGCCATTGCCATTGCTATCCCAGTGAAAACAGGGAGCTTATGAAAGTTATCGGAGAAAAAGGCTGTCTTTTAAGCGAATATCCGCCCGATACCCCGTCAAACAGATTTAATTTTGTACAAAGAAACAGGATTATTGCCGGAATTTCAAAAGGTTTATTTGTTGTTGAGGCAGGAAGAAAAAGCGGAACGCTGACGACGGTTGACTTTGCGGGCGACAGCGGCAGGGTTATTATGGCCCTGCCTTCAAATATAACAAGTTTGTCCGGACAGGGAACAAACGATTTGATAAAAGAAGGCTGTCCAATGATTACAAAAGTTGAAGACATCTATTTTGAATTAGGAATAAGCCGGAAGAAAAAAGAAAGCAAAAAAGAAAAAAACGGCGGTTTAATATTGGACAAAGAAGAAAAAATGGTATACAGTATTTTAAGTTATGATGCGGTTGGCTTTGATTATATTGCCGATAAGATTAAAATGGAAATACCTGAAATACAATATATATTAACTATGCTTGAATTAAAAGGAGCAATACAAAAACTTCCGGGCGAAAGATACATCCGAAGTTTATAAACAAATATGACAGAGGTGCGGTAATGGCTAAAAAACTTGAAGAAGCAGAAGCTTCAGCTAAAGTTAAACCAAAAACTAAAACAAAAGGGAAAAAGCTTGTTATAGTTGAATCCCCGGCGAAGGCTAAGACTATTAAAAAATTTTTGGGAAGCGACTATAAAATAGAAGCTTCCATGGGGCATGTGAGGGACCTGCCCAAAAGCCAGCTTGCAGTAGATATTGAAAATGATTTTGAACCTCGCTATATAACTATAAGAGGAAAAGGCGATCTGCTTGCAAAACTTAGGAAAGAGGCAAAGGCCGCGGACAAGATATATCTTGCTACCGACCCTGACCGTGAAGGGGAGGCCATAAGCTGGCATTTAATTTCTGCTTTGAACCTTGAAAATACAAACTACAGCAGGATAACTTTTAACGAAATAACTAAAAACGCCGTTAAAAATTCCATAAAGCAGGCGCGGGGAATAGATATGGATCTTGTTAACGCCCAGCAGGCAAGGAGAGTTTTGGACAGGATTGTCGGATATTCAATAAGCAGCCTTCTATGGAAGAAAGTTAAAAGGGGATTAAGCGGCGGGCGCGTACAGTCTATTGCGCTGAGGCTTATATGCGACAGAGAAGAGGAAATTTCGGCTTTTATACCGGAGGAATATTGGACAATAGAATTTGAACTTACGGACGGAAAAACCGAATTTACGGCAAAGTATTACGGTGAAGGAAATAAAAAAGCGGAGATTAAAAGCAGAGAAGAAGCGGAAAAGATTATAGACGACATCCGCAAAAGCGGCATTATTGTATCGGAAGTAAAAAAAGGCTCAAGGATTAAAAAACCTCTGCCGCCGTTTACAACAAGCACGCTTCAGCAGGAGGCCAGCAAATACCTTAACCTTACGGCACAGAAAACTATGATGATTGCACAGCAGCTGTATGAAGGCGTCGACATTAAAGGGGAAGGCACAACGGGTCTTGTTTCTTATATTCGTACAGATTCCGTAAGAATTTCCGACGATGCTTATGAGGATATAAAATCATTTATAGGCGAAAATTACGGTGAAAAATATAACAGCCCGCAGAGGGTAATATACAAATCGAAAAATAAAGCGCAGGATGCGCATGAAGCCATCAGGCCTTCATATATATCCAAAACGCCGGACAGCATAAAAGATTCTTTAACAAAGGAGCAATATAAGCTTTATAAGCTTATATGGGAACGCGCGGTTGCGAGCCAAATGGCCCCGGCAGAGTATGAAACGCAGTCTATAAGTATAACGGCCGGGAACCATACAATTAAATCCTCGGGTTCAGCGCTTAGGTTTAAAGGTTTTTTGGAAGTTTACGACAGAGTTGAAGACGAGAATGAAAGCGGCAAGATGCCTCCGCTTAATGAAGGGGATTCGGTTTCGGCAAAAAATATAAATCCTTTGCAGCACTTTACACAGCCGCCGCCGCGTTACAGCGACGCTTCTCTTATTAAAACGCTTGAAGAAATCGGCGTTGGCCGACCGAGCACATATGCGCCTACAATAGCGATTATATTAAACAGGAACTATGTTGCAAAAGAAAAAAAGCTATTTTACACAACGGAGCTGGGTGAAGTTGTAAACGATATAATGAAAAATTATTTTAAAGACATAGTTAATATTGACTTTACGGCGCAGATGGAAGCAGACCTCGACTGTGTCGAGGAAGGGACGATTGCATGGAAGGATATAATAAGAGGTTTTTATCCGTCGTTTGAAAAAGAACTTGTAAATGCACAGGAGAAACTAAGCAAAATTGAAATAAAAGACGAAGTTACCGACATTATTTGTGAAAAATGCGGCAGCAATATGGTTATTAAGTACGGAAGGTATGGGAAATTCCTTGCATGCCCTAATTTTCCGGAATGTTCTAATGCCAAACCGTTTTTTGAGGACGCCGAAGTTCCATGCCCTATATGCGGCGGGAAGGTTTTAATCAAAAAAACGAAAAAAGGCAGGAAGTATTACGGATGCGAGAATAACCCGGATAATTGTTCATTTGTAAGCTGGAATAAACCCGTTAATGAAAAATGCCCGGTATGCGGAGCGTACATGGTGGAAAAAGGGACAAAAAATCCGAAAATCGTTTGTTCGAATGAGAAATGCGGATTTGTTAAAGACGAAGAGAAAAAATCATGACAAAGTTTAAGGGCCAGCAAATCTTTTGAGAGATATTTTAATAACAATAAAAAGAGTTAGCATGCAAAATATTTTGTCTAAGAAAAGTTTGTGATGCCAGAGGGGAATTTCTCTCTGGTATTTTACTTTATTTCATATTTTAAAGAAGCCCGTATTTACAGTATTTAGCAGTTTTGACAGTAATTTTTATACTTATGCTGTTTGTACAGGTAAACTTTAGTTACTGTTTTGATTTGTTAAAAAAATGGCATATTAGCTAAAAAACGTGTTATTTTCATTTCTGTTATTTGTTTAATATATATCAAATCTTGAAAAAGCGTTTGTTTTGCCATATAATCTAAAACATAATATTAAATATCAATGCATCCATTTATAAGTTTTATTTGACAGGAGGCTTTCAGAATGAAAAAGGCAGGTATCATTGGAGCAGGGCAGATGGGGATGGATATTGCCCAGCTGTTTGCAAAAGCAGGAATTGAAGTTGTTGTTAGGGATATGACAGACGAGATTTTGGAAAAAAGCATGGCTAAGCTCGGAAAGAGCCTTGACAAGCTTGTCGCAAAAGGAAAAATTACTGAAGAAGATAAAGCGGGTATCGTCGCCAAATTTAAAGTTACAACCGAAATGGCTGATTTAAAGGACTGCGATATTGTTATCGAAGCTATTGTAGAAAACATGAACGTTAAGAAAACTGTTTTCAAAGAGCTGGATGAAATTTGTGACGAGAAAACAATATTTGCTACAAATACGTCGTCAATATCGATAACAGAAATCGCTTCCGCGACTAAAAGAACGGATAAATTTATAGGCATGCATTATTTTAATCCCGCAACCGTTATGAAACTTGTCGAAGTTATAAGGGGATATGAAACAAGCGATGAAACGTTCAATACAGTTTTTGAATTATCAAAAACTCTCGGAAAAGATCCTATTGAAGTTCACGAAGGTCCGGGTTTTGTCGTTAACCGCCTTCTTATACCTATGATTAACGAAGCTATATTTACGCTCTCTGAAGGCATTGCATCTGTTGAAGATATAGATAAAGCAATGCAGCTTGGCGCAAACCACCCAATGGGGCCTCTTGCTCTTTCGGATCTTATAGGCAACGATACTGTTTTACATATTATGGAAGTGCTTGTTTCGGAAACGGGCGACGATAAATACAGGCCGGCGCCGCTTTTAAGGAAAATGGTAAGGGCCGGCAAATACGGCAGAAAAGCCGGTATAGGTTTTTATGATTACAATAAATAAATTATTTAAAAATTTCTTTGGGGAGGAATTTAAAAATGCCGGAATATAAAGAAATAATCTGTGAAAAGCAAGGGGAAATATTTCTTTTAAAAATAAATAAGCCGAAAGTATTAAACGCTCTTACGCCTGCTATTTTCCATGAAATAAGTTATGCATTGGATGAAGTTGAGGCAGATGACGAGATAAGAGTTGTAATTATAACAGGCGAAGGAAGAGCTTTTGCCGCCGGGGCCGATATTTCGTACATGAAGGATCTTGACGCAAAAGGAGCGAAAGAATTTGCAGGGCATATTACAACAGTTTTGAGAAGAATGGAATCAATGGATAAAATTTTTATCGCGGCTGTTAACGGTTATGCCCTCGGCGGCGGATGCGAACTTTCTATGGCGTGCGACCTCAGGATTGCAAACGCCGATACAAAATTCGGACTTCCTGAAACAAGCCTTGGCATTATACCGGGATTTTCGGGAACTCAGCGCCTTACAAGGCTTGTAGGCCTTACAAGGGCAAAGGAACTTGTGCTTACGGCCGATAAAATAGGAGCGGAAGAAGCGCTTAGGATTGGCCTTATAAATAAAATTGCCGAAGATGGACAGCTGATGGAAGAAGCTTATAAAATGGCAAATAAAATAATTAAAAACGCCTCTATTGCCGTTTCTTACGGAAAAGAAGCAATAAACAGGGGAATACAGCTTGATATGGACAGCGCAATCGATTATGAGAAAAACCTTTTCGGCCTTTGCTTTGCAACCGCCGATCAAAAAGAAGGAATGACAGCGTTTGTAGAGAAAAGAAAACCGGTGTTTATTAACAGGTAATATTAAAAACAGCTTATATGGAGGTTAATTTTAAATGAGAGAAGTAGTTATTGCAAGCGCCGTAAGGACGCCAATCGGATCGTTTCAGGGAGCTTTTTCAACAGTTTCAGCCGCTGAGCTTGGAACGATAGTTATAAAAGAAGCTTTAAACAGGGCGGGAATTAAACCGGAAGACGTTGACGACACATATTTAGGATGCGTACTTCAGGCAGGCCAGTATCAGGGCATAGCAAGGCAGGCGGCTGTAAATGCGGGAATACCCGTTGAAAGGCCGGCCCTTTGCGTAAATATGTTATGCGGATCTGGGCTTCGCACTGTGGCTATGGCAAGTCAGGCAATTATGTGCGGAGACAGCGATGTAATTGTTTGCGGCGGCACGGAAAATATGACGCAGGCTCCTTATGTGCTTGAAAAAGCAAGGGGCGGCTACAGGATGAACGACGGCGTTATTGTTGACAGTATGGTAAGGGACGGCCTTACGGATGCGTTTAATAAATACCATATGGGAATTACAGCCGAAAATGTTGCTGAAAAGTTCGGCATTACCCGCCAAATGCAGGATGAATTTGCTTTAAGGAGCCAAAAGAGGGCTGAAGAGGCTCAGAAAAGCGGAAGATTCAAAGATGAAATAGTTCCTGTAACGGTTAAGACAAGAAAAGGCGAAATTGTTGTTTCGGATGACGAATATCCAAAACACGGGACAACAATGGAAGGCTTGAGCAAGCTTAAACCAGCATTTAAGAAAGACGGCGGAACCGTTACTGCCGGAAATGCATCGGGCGTTAACGACGGAGCGGCAGCGCTTGTGCTTATGAGCGCCGATAAAGCTAAAGAGCTCGGCGTTAAACCTATTGCCAAAATTGTAAGCTATGCAAGCGCAGGCGTAGATCCTTCGATTATGGGTATCGGGCCTATATTTGCAAGCAGGAAAGCGCTTGACAAAGCGGGGCTTACGATAGATGATTTGGATCTTATTGAGTGTAACGAAGCTTTTGCGGCTCAAAGCATTGCCGTTGCAAAGGAGCTTGGTTTCAACATGGATAAAGTTAATGTAAACGGCGGCGCTATCGCGCTTGGTCATCCTATCGGCGCATCGGGCGCAAGGATACTGGTTACGCTTCTTTATGAGATGATGAAACGCGAATCTAAAAAAGGCATGGCTACCCTTTGCATAGGCGGAGGAATGGGAACAACCGTTATAGTTGAAATGCTTTAATATTTGTTTATTCACAGATATTCTTTTGAAAATATGTTAAAATTGTATTTAAATGTTTTAACGCTTATGTAATAATAACAGCCGTGATTTTCATGCGGATTTTCCGTATTGAAAGTCGCGGCTGTTTTATAGAACTTTTATTGACTGCAATTTCTGCATATATGAACAATTATTTTATACCGGATAGATTTAATTTTATATATTTTAGGGTAAAACGTACTAAACTTATTAAATGTACGTTCTGTTAACGTTCATATGGTATTTGTTTTTAATTGCGTTGAAAAAATAAAATTTCATGAATTTATTGTAGGCTTTAAGCAAAACATATATTGGCGCTGTATTTTTATATATGGCGTTTTTAAAATTTGTGCTTGTAAGTTTGTGACAAATGTGATATAATATCAGGCGTTACTGATAACACACCTATTTTTAATATTCGGCCGGTGCCCTCCGACAGGGTTGCCGAACTATGAAAATGGGGAGGATTAACCGACACAGGAGGAAATATAATGAGTATTATTTCAATGAAACAGCTTTTAGAAGCAGGCGTGCATTTCGGTCATCAGACAAGAAGATGGAACCCTAAAATGGCTCCATATATCTTTGCTGAAAGAAACGGAATTTACATCATCGATCTTCAGAAAACAGTTAAGAAAGTTGACGAAGCTTATTTCGCAGTTTCCGACATTATCGCAGACGGCGGAGAAATACTTTTTGTAGGCACAAAGAAGCAGGCCCAGGATTCAATCAAAGAAGAAGCCGTTAGATGCGGAATGTACTATGTAAACCAGAGATGGCTCGGCGGCATGCTTACAAACTTTGAAACAATCAAAACAAGGATCGCTAGGTTAAAGGAACTTGAAAAAATGCAGGAAGAGGGTGTATTTGAAGTTCTTCCTAAAAAAGAAGTTGCAAATCTTCTTCATGAAATGGAAAAGCTTGAAAAGAACCTTGGCGGAATCAAAGAAATGAAAAAAATACCTGACGTTATGTTCGTAGTGGATCCACGCAAAGAAAGGATTGCTATTCAGGAAGCGCATACACTTGGTATTCCTGTAGTTGCTATTGTTGATACAAACTGTGATCCTGAAGAAGTTGACTTTGTTATCCCTGGAAACGACGATGCTATCCGTGCCGTAAAACTTATAGCAGGAAAGATTGCCGATGCCGTGCTCGAGGCAAAACAGGGCGAGCAGGAAGAATTGGCTGAAGAAGCGGATGAAGCGGCTCAGGCTGAATAATTTTTATACTGAATATTAATTAAACGGCTTCAGCCTACGGTTTAGGGGCTGGGCCGTTTTTTGGAAAGATATATTATAATACACTAGGAGGAAAAAAATATGGCTATTACTGCTGCAATGGTTAAAGAATTAAGAGAAATGACAGGCGTTGGCATGCTTGACTGTAAAAAAGCTTTAGCTGAAACAGATGGGGACATGGACAAGGCCGTTGAATATTTAAGGGAAAAGGGGCTTGCCGCTTCACAGAAAAAAGCAGGACGTATTGCGGCCGAAGGCATTGTTACGGTTCTTGTTGCCGATGACAATAAAGCCGGCGTAGTTGTTGAAGTTAACTCCGAAACAGACTTTGTTGCTAAAAACCCTGTGTTTCAGGAATATGTTGCGCAGGTTGCCGAACATGCTATTGCAACAGATGCTAAAGATGCGGAAGCAATGCTTGCAGAGCCATGGAAATTTGACACAAGCTTAACTGTTGCCGACGCTCTCAGCCAAAAAGTTGCGGTTATCGGTGAAAACTTACAGATCAGGCGTTTTGAAAAGTTTGAAAAATCAGGCAGCGGAAAACTTGTATCTTACATTCACGGAGCAGGAAGAATCGGCGTTTTAATTGAACTTGCATGCGATAAAGAGGCGGACGAACTTGTTGAGCTTGGTAAAAACCTTGCAATGCAGATTGCGGCTTTAAATCCTAAATTTATTGCTACGGAAGATGTTCCGGAAGAATTTGTTAACCATGAAAAAGAAATCCTTACAAAACAGGCTATGGAAGATCCTAAAAATGCCGGCAAACCTGAAAATATAATCGAAAAGATGATTACGGGAAGGCTTGCAAAAGAATTGAAAGAATTTTGCCTTATTGAGCAGCCTTATGTTAAAGACGGCGATATGACTGTTAAACAGTATATTGAATCCGTTGCAAAAACTGTAGGCGCGCCGATAAAGGTTGCGCGTTTTGTACGCTTTGAAACAGGCGAAGGCCTTGAAAAGAAAGAAGAAAATTTTGCTGATGAAGTTGCAAAGGCAATGAACTAATACTAAAAAAACTGGTATGCCAAATGATGTTTTTATGTCATAAGGCATACCTTTTTTCATTTATATTCGACGTAAGCAATAGTTGATATTTCCAGTATTAAACTTTCGTATGCGTCTGTTATAGTTTCCGGAATTTATGGCTCGTATATATGCGGCAATAACCGAATAATGTTTATTTTATTTTTATGGCAATATGTTTTCTGTTGTAGAAATATACAATAATATTTTTGCTAGCTATGATTTGAATAGAAGAATTTTAATATAATAATAATTTTTTATCAGCGGAAAATATATTTGAAATTCAGAGAAAAACTTATTGCCTTACATTTTTAAAGCGGGATTTTGCAAATTCAATCTTGAAGCTTTGCTTAATAAATTTGTAATATTCGTTCTATTGACATTTTGTAAAAACTGTGGAAAATAATATGGATGGGATAAATTACAACCTTTTATGTCTGATTTTTACAGGAGGATAGTATGAAAAAATATTTATCTTTTTTGCTTTTATTTTCTATGGCGTTTACCGTTCCGGCGTTTGCAGGCGAGGTGCAGGAGCCGGATGTTTTACAGGGAAGTGAAGCAAATGTTATCATAGGCGATGAAACGCCTTCGGAAATGCTAATAAATCAAAATGAAATTAACAGAAAAAAAGTTGGGAAAAAGCCGGAATCATGTCCCGTCCTTACTTATCATCATTTAACAACTGATGTTTCTCAAACCGGTAGTTGGACAACTACGCCTGAGAAATTTGAAAAGGATCTTAAAAAACTTCTTGAAAACGGCTATGCGTTTATAACAACCGACGAATGGATTGAAGGCCAGAAAAGTGGAGGAACCCTGCCTGAAAAGCCTGTAATTATACAATTTGACGACGGATATACTTCGGTTTACGAATTGGCTTATCCAATACTTCATAAGTATAATATTCCGGCTGAAATTTATATAATAACAGACGCTTCTAAGGAAACGCCTTACCGTCATGGAAACGATCTTTTTTTAAGTTGGCCTCAGCTTAAAGTTATGGAGGACGGAGGGCTGATTGATATTCATCTGCATGGAAAGTCGCATGTAAAAATTACTTCCTTAACTTCGGAACAGCTTGCGCATGATTATGAATTTGCGCAAAAGCTTATTGATGAAAAGCTTGGTCCGAGAATGTGGTATTATGTATATCCATCAGGAGTTTATACGGAAGAATCTTTGGAAATTATTAATGATATTGGTTGTGCAATGCAGTTTGTATGGGCATGGGAACAAATTCCTGATTTGGATAAATATCCTGTTATGCTTAGGATGAACGTTGACTACAATTCAGATGTATTGGAAGTAATTAAGGGATACAATGATATTATCAATGAAAATAAAGACCGTTAGGCTGAATTAAAAAATTAAATGAGGGCAGACTCAGGAATTAAATAAATAACTTAACCGTTGCGAAATAGTGAAGTAAAGTTTACGATTTAGTTTTATATTGAGAGTTTATTGGTATTCTCCTGAATTTTGTATTGAAGCAATTTATTATACGCATATATTTTATGTTAATCATAGCTTCAGTTTACAAGGGCACATGCTCCACAAGGAAAAATTTCCCGCATTTCCGTGTTGTAATACGCTTGCCGTAGGATTTGCTATGCCGGCGCGTATACGCCTTGAACTGCAAAAAATTTTTCCGTGTGAGTCCTGATGGTTTTAACGGATGTTAGCGGCGTAAGGGCAAGGAAAAGACGCGCGGGCGGCAGGCTCCTACGGCAAGGGCTTTAACACAGTTATTGCGCCGCTAACGTCCGTTAAAAGCGTGTGTGCTCTTGTAAACTGATTTTAATTACATAGGAGTTATGCCGAATGTATCGTTTGTTTCTGTGGATATAAATTTTAAATAGGTATATTAACTGTGATTCGAATTAGATATATGAAAGCAAAGATGCAAAGAGCGGAGAAGTTTTAGGGCGTATGCAAATGGATGAGTAAGATTTGTGTTCCTTAATTTTTAATTGGGATATTTTAAACAGAATTTTGTTTCCTTATTTTAAATCGTATATTTAATTACTTTTATCTGTATTTTCAAATTATAAATTACTTTAATTTATGTCCTAATTTGATTTTATAATCAAATCTGTACTGCACTTAATCTTGCTGGTTTTAAAAGCGTAAATTTTATTTGTACTTTATCTTTAGGGGGAAAATGTAATGAAACGTTTATTAACGGCTGTTTTAACTTTTGCCGTAAATATAGTATCTGTAAGCGTTGTGTTTGGCGGGACTCTTATAACAGCCCCTATAGACAGCAGGCCTGTAAGCGTTGAATATTTAGGCGAGCTTGCCGAAATGGCAGGCGACAATTTTTATACGGTTGATGAAACATTTTTGGATTACTTTCCCGATGGCGGCGAAGGAAGGTTTGCCGACAGTTCAAAGGTTAGGGAACAGCTTAGAAAACTTGTTGAAAGCAACAATAAGACTGATACAACGGTTATTTTAAACACGTCGTCATATTTTACGGGCGGGCTTGTCGGCAGCCGAGTCACAGATAATTATGAATACAAAAATGCGGCTGTCGACGAGCTTCATTCTTTGGTTAAAAAATGTACGGCGCCTAAATATTATATAGCTTTGACTATGCCGAGGAATTTGCCTGAAACAAGGAACAATAGTTTTTGGTTTGACAATGAACCTGTGCACGGGCTTGGATATTTCTATTTTAAGCATAACAAAAATTCTGCCTTTGACGACGGCATACGAAAAAAATTTGAGGCCTCCGAACCGTCGCAGTTTTTAATGGAATGGGGATATGTCAGGAATAAAGCGGATGAAATGGGACTTGAAAGCCTTGAAAGCTGGGAAAAAGAATTTTTGCTGTATGCGGAAGGAGAAGAGAATTTCGCACCATGGCTTGAACGGTATAAAGCGCCTTTTGAAAACACGGCGGAAATGTTCAGTTCGTTTGTAGATTGGCAGAAGAGCGGTTTTATAGACGAAATCGTTGTCAGCAGCGATGATTTGCAGCTTCCGAATTTTATTGCCTTTTTATATAATAATGGCGGCGGGGAGTTTATACCGCTTGAAAACGGCAGCCCGATTAAGTTCAGTTTTGCAAGGACATATACGACAACCGGCGATGAAAGCATATACAAAAAGATATTAAAATCTTATGGCGTTACGCAGGCCTCGCTTGCATTGGAAGGCAGAGGAAAACATGTTAATTTTATTTTCGGAATGGATGAAATACCTCAACTTATATACGCAAGGGACGTTTCAAAAAGAACGGGCAAGACAACGAAGTTTTTTGAAGAATATTATGGCGCCGGCGAGTCTGTGCATGAGTATGACGTTTTAAACAGCAGGAAACTTATGGAGAATGCGTTGAATTTTGTTGATGCGGCCAATGCAAAGACAGAAAAAGCGTTTACGATATTTCTTTACGATTATTCTGGACAGGCCGATCCGGATAAAGCGGCAAAGGAAATGGGAAGGCGAAATAAAACAGGAAATGTGGGGCTTATAGAAATTTATGACAACAAAACGCTTACAAGCGGAAAACATCCTTTATTTGAAAGGCTTATGAATTATGACGGCGGTTCTGAAGGCATGGGAATAGCGGAATTGAAGTGCTACAGTTCATGGAATACGGCTGCCAACGCTATCGGCCTTGGGGTTGCGCACGCACAAATATACGGGATTATGGAAGAGGAAACAAAGGAGCCGAAAACATTTGCAGAAAGCCATGTATCGCTTTTGGGGCGCCATATACTTGAAGACGGAATATATAATTTTAAAATTAAGCGCGCTTTAGGCGCTGAAGGGTATAAAATAAGCGCGGAGGATAGGATTTACAGCAGTAAAGTTTATTCCCTTTTAGAACCGGAACAAGTATTGGGAAAATTCAAAGGCATACGGTTTCAGGCCGGGGGAAAATGTATAGAGATAGAGGAAAGTAAAGTTAAAACCGTTTCAATGCCATGGAACAGGCTTTTTGACTGTTATATTTTAATCGAAACAACTGCTCGGGAAATTTAAAAATTGTTTTTGTGCCTCGGAATACTTTTGATTCTGATAAAAATGTATTCCGAGGTTATATATTTTTATATAATAAAAAATTAAACGGAAATGGGAGAGATAAAATCATGGAGGAAACGAGGTTTTTCAGTTTATTATCATAAACGGCACAAAACGCTGTATAGACGCCGCTATGCATGCATTAATATGAATTTATACATTCCTGCATGTTTTATGCCTTAAGCCTTTTACAGTTCATAAGCACAGGAGTGAAGGATTTACGGGCGTCAGGCAAGCGCATGAACGATATGCAGGCGGCGGCGCACAGTGTTTCGTAAAGCGAATTTTAGTCAGTTTGCCGCCGCAGTAATTCAGAGCAGTGGAAAAACCGACCTTTAAAAGATAAAAGCTTTACAAAGCAAGTGTAGACGCTTTAGGATAAATTAGGTTAAGTCATGCTTTCTTCATATTTTCAGCTTTTATTTCGTCCGGCGTTATATAGATTGTTTTATATTGCTCGTATATAACCATGCCAGGTTTGGCTCCTCCGGGCTTTTTTACATTTTTTCTAGGACAATAATCAACCGGAACATTGCTGCCGTTTTTTGCCTTACTGTTGTATGCCGCGAGGTTAGCGGCTTCTAAAAGCGTTTGTTCGGGAACGGACATCCGGCCCGATAAAGATATGATTACATGTGAACCGGGTATGTTTTTTGTGTGGAGCCATATGTCGTCGCTTTTAGCAAAGTGTATTGTAAGTTCGTCGTTTTGGATGTTGCTTTTCCCAACATAAATATCAACCCCGTCTGAAGATACAAAATGGAGAGGGCTGGATTTTTTGACTTTCGCATTTTTCTTTGAAGAGTCGCTTTTTTTGCGTCTGATATACCCGGCTTCCACAAGCTCGCTTCTTATATCGGCAAGATCTGCCTGCTCTGTAGATGCGTCTATTGCCACAAGTATGCCTTCAAGATATGCAAGCTCTTCGTCATTTTGTTTTTGCTGTATTTTTATTGCGGCAATGGTGCGTTTGGCCTTGTTGTATTTATTAAAATATTTTTGAGCGTTTTCGGAAGGCGTGAGAGTTGGATCGATTGAAATTTCTATCTCAGGCATGCTTTCGTCATAATAGTTTATTGTTTTAAACGTATTTGTGCCCTTTTCAACCGAATATATGTTGGCTGTCAGAAGTTCGCCTTTTAGTTTCCATTTATCCATATTTTTGTTGTCTTTTAATGTTTTTTCCTGTATTTCACGTTTTTTTATACAGCGTTCTATATTGCTTACGACGATGCGGCGCATATCATGGGCTTTTTGCTTAATATGATAGGCGTTGTCACGTTCGCTGTAGAATGTTTCCAAAAGCTCCGAGATTGAATTGTAATGCTCTTTTTTCATATGGCCGTACTGCTTCATCTCAACGGGCGAGAAGTCTGTAATGCGGTTTGTTTTTGTTTCTATTATTATTTCAGGTCTAAAAGCGTTATTTTTAACGTCTTTTATAAGCGCCGCAAAGGCTGAGAAAAGTGTATGAATATCTTCCGCATTAATATCTTCGCCATGTACCGACGCATCAAAACCGGCCCTAAAACATATTTCCGAAGCTATTGCGGGACTGATTCCTGTATATGATCCGTAAATTATATTTTGAAGTCTAAGGGAGCTTTTTTCGTTAAATAAGTTTAAAAATTCTTCTATGTTAAGGGAAAGAGGATTTTTTTTGCCTTGGGAAGGAGGAAAAACATATTCCTTTCCGGGCAGAACCTCGCGTACGGAGCTTGTATCATGGCTTATGCGTTTTATTGAATCAAGAATTTTATTGTTTTCATCAACTAAGATTATATTTGAATGTTTGCCCATTATTTCAATAATAAGCTTTTTTACAACGCTGTCGCCCATTTCATTTACGCCTTCGGTTTCGATTATAACAATCCTTTCAAAATCAGGCTGTATTATGCCGGTTATTTTACTGCCGGCAATATATTTCCTGAGCACCATGGTAAAAAGCGGCGGCGTCATGGGGTTTTCCTTTTGGGCGGATGTGATTTGAAGCCTTGGGTGGCTCGGATTTGCGGAAACGAGAAGTTTAAAGTTATTTCCTATGCTCCTTACCGAAATTATAAGCTCGTCTTTTTGAGGCTGGTAAATTTTGTCTATTCTGCCTCCGAGCAGTTTTTCTTTAAGTTCGTATATTATATTAGCTACAGCTATTCCGTCTAAAGCCATATTTTTTTCCTCCGAGAATATATAAAAATTAATTTTGCCGTCACAGCAGAACGCAAACTTTAAAACAGTATATCATAAATTTTCCTTTATGTCTTATTTTTAATAAGTTTTGCTTGATTATACGGCATAAGGTAATATATAATAAATAAAATATGCAGTTAACTTTTTATATAAAGGGATGAAAATTATGGCAAGAAGCATGACAGGGTACGGCAAGGGTGAAAACGAGGCTTATTCCCGGAGGTTTACAGTTGAAATAAAATCCGTTAACCACAGATATAACGATATAACAGTTAAATTGCCGAGATTTATGAATTATCTTGAAGATAAAATCAGAAAGGCTGTTTCCAAAAAAATACTGCGCGGAAAAACTGACGTTTATATTAATTTTGAAACCTTTTCCGAGGATGACGTATGTATAAAGCTGAATGAACATCTTGCAAAGGCATATCTTGAAAAACTTGACTTCCTTGAAAGTTCATACGGCATTTCAAGCCGAAGCAAGCTTGACCTTGTGGCAAAATTTCCTGAAGTTATAACCGCCGAAAAAGTGGAAGAGGACGGCGACGTTATTTGGGAAACGCTTGAGCCCGCTTTGAATATGGCTTTGTGTAATTTTATCTCAATGCGCGAAACAGAAGGCGAGGCCCTTAAAGGGGACATACTTCTGAAAGCCGAAAAAATAAAAAGCATTACGGATTTGATAAAAGAAAGAAGTCCTGTTGTTGTTGAAGAATACAGGCAGCGTTTGACGTCGCGGCTTGAGGAGCTTTTTGACAAGGCCCCGGTCGATGAACAGAGAATCGCGGCGGAAGTTGTGATATTTGCCGACAAATCCTGCGTTGACGAAGAAATAACGAGAATGTACAGCCATATAGAGCAGCTTAAACAGATTTTTAATTCAAACGGAGAAGAATCTATAGGGAGGAAACTTGATTTTCTTGTTCAGGAGATGAACCGGGAAGCCAACACAACAAGTTCCAAATCAAATGACATTACAATAACAAAAGCGGCTATTGAGCTTAAAACCGAAATAGAAAAAATCAGGGAGCAAGTGCAGAATATAGAATAGGAGGCGTTATTAATGGAAGGCGCGAAGTTTATAAATATAGGCTTTGGAAGCGTTGTAAACGCGTCGAGGGTGGTTGCCCTTGTAAGCCCTGAGTCGGCGCCTATAAAAAGGCTTATACAGGACGCAAGGGAGAAAGGCGACCTCGTTGACGCTACATACGGCAGAAAAACAAGAAGCGTGCTTATAATGGACAGCGGACATGTTGTTTTAAGCCTTATCACGCCTGAAACTGTAAATAACAGGCTTGTAAGTTCAAATGAAAGCGGAGAGTAATTATGGATGAAAAAGGTATTTTACTTATAATATCAGGCCCGTCCGGGGCAGGAAAGGGAACGGTTGTCGAAAATCTTATTAAAAACGGCGAATATTCATTGTCGATTTCGGCAACAACTAGAAAGCCAAGGCCCTATGAACAGGACGGCATACATTACTTTTTTAAAGACAAAGATGATTTTGATAAAATGATTGAAGGCGGGGAGCTGTTGGAGTATGCTTGTTTCTGCGGCAATTATTACGGCACCCCTAAAGAATATGTTAAAGAACAGATCGACAAAGGAGTTAACATAATACTTGAAATAGAAGTCCAAGGAGCCCTTCAGGTTAAAGAGCTGTATCCGGAAGCGGTTTTGATATTTTTGGCTCCGCCTTCTATAGGAGAGCTTGAAAAACGTCTTGTCGGAAGAGGCACGGAAGATATAAGAGTTGTTCAAAAAAGGATTGAACGTGCCGTTGAAGAAATGGAATACGTTTGCAGGTATGATTATATTGTAATTAATGATTTTGTAGAAAGCGCGGCTAAAAAAATTATAGATATTACATCCGCTGAAAAGGCGCGCGTTTTCAGGAATTTAGAATTTTATAAAACTTTTAAAGGAGAGATTTAATATGTTAAGGCCATCATATACGGACTTGCTTGAGGAGATCAATAAAGGGGCGGAAGGCGAAGACGTCATCGGCAGCAGATATACAATTGTAATTGCAGCGGCCAAAAGGGCTAGGCAGTTGGTGGACAACGCCGAGCCTCTGACAAAAAATTTGAAAGTGGATAAGCCTGTTTCTATTGCGGTTAACGAACTTTATGAAGGCCAAATTGCCATTGTGCCGCGCCGAGAACCTGAAAAAACCGACGAACCTGTACAAACTGTAGAAGAAACATTTGACGTTGATTATAATGCTTTAGAACAATAAAAAATTTTTAAGGGATTTACGATTGTATTCCTCTATAAAATTTATTTATAGAAAATTATAAAAGCCGCAATTTTCAAAGAAGGCGTAAAGCTGTGAAAATTCGGCTTTTTTCTGCTGTATCAGCGTAAATAAAATTATTTTGGGGGTGTTTTTATTAAAAGGTTTGCGCAGGTAATATTAAAAACCGCAAACGCCGATATAGACAGGGTTTTTGATTATGAAATCCCATTGGAACTTATCAGCTCCATGGAAGTCGGCGTGAGAGTTTCGGTCCCTTTCGGGCCGAAAAACACCCGCACGGAAGGCTATGTTGTCGGATTTTCCGACAGCCCGGGCGTTGATGAAAATAAAATTAAAATGGTTATCGGCGTGCTTGACAGGTACCCTGTTTTTTCTGAAGAAACTATCCGCCTTTCACGCTGGATGAAAAAGAAGTATTATACAACGCTTACGCAGTGCCTTCAAACGGTTATGCCGGCAGGCGTCGGAATAAGAAACGAAGTTCGCCTTATTGGGTTTAACGTACCAAAAGAGGAGCTTGAAAATGAAAAAAGCAGATTAAAGCTTATGGAAAGCCGTATCGGGCAGCTTTTCGTTATTGAGTTTATAGAAAAATTCGGGCCTTCTGAAGCATCGGAAATAAAAAGGCGGCTGAAAATAAGCGATTCGCCGATTAAAACGCTTATTAAAAGAGGCATTTTGAAGGAAGAAATTAAACAGAAGCGCAGGCCTGTATTTAATTCGGTTAAAACAGAGCAGAAAAAAATCGAATTGACAAAAGAACAGAATTTTGCGCTTGAAGCAGTCAACGCGCCGTCTGATAAGCCTGTTCTTATTCATGGGGTTACGGGGAGCGGAAAGACCGAAATTTATTTAAAAGCCATTGAAAATGTTATTTCTAAAGGCAAAGAAGCCATTGTACTTGTGCCGGAAATATCGTTAACTCCGCAGCTTTCACAAAGGTTTTTTGAACGTTTCGGAAACGCCGCGGCAATAAATCACAGCAGAATGAGCCCGGGTGAAAGGATTGAAGTTTGGCAGAAGGCTAAAAACAAGGAAATATCAATAGTAATAGGTCCGAGGAGCGCTGTATTTGCTCCATTTGAAAATATCGGCATTATTATTATAGACGAGGAACATGAAGGAAGCTATATTTCAGAAAATACTCCTAAGTATGACGCAAGGGAGGTTGCCGAATACAGGTGCAGAAACGGCGGAAAAGTTGTTTACGGTACGGCAACTCCTTCAATTAAGACATATACTCGGGCGTTAAACGGTGAAATCGATCTTGTTAAGCTTAAAAACAGGCCGTTTAACAGGGAAATGCCTGTAACTGAAATTGTCGATATGCGTCAGGAGCTTGCCTTTGGCAACAGGAGCATTTTCAGCCGCAGGCTTTATGATGAGATTAAGTATAACCTTGAAAGGAACATGCAGACTATACTGTTTATAAACAGGCGCGGGTATTCGACATTTATTTCATGCCGGAAATGCGGACATGTTATGATGTGCAAAAGGTGCAATGTTTCATACACCTATCATTCGCATGACAATATACTCAGATGCCATTATTGCGGGCAAACGGCTTCCGTACCCGAAATATGCCCTGAATGTGGTTCTAAATATATAAAATATTTCGGAACGGGGACGCAGAAAGTTGAAGAAGAGGTTAAAAGGTTTTTTCCGTCGGCCGTGGTTCTTAGGATGGATATGGATACAACTTCCAAAAAGAACAGCCACCGTGATATATTAAGCGAGTTCGGAAAAGGAAACGCGGACATACTTATAGGCACTCAAATGATTGCCAAAGGCCATGATTTTCCGAAAGTTACCCTTGTAGGAGTTATAGCGGCCGATATATCGCTTAACACAGGCGACTACAGAAGCGGCGAAACAACTTTCCAGCTGATAACCCAAGTATCCGGACGGGCCGGACGGGATATGCTAGCGGGGAAAGTAGTTATACAAACGTATAATCCCGACAATTATATAATTAACCTTGCGGCTAAAAGCGATTATGAGAGTTTTTATGAAAAAGAAATTGCAATAAGGAAAACCATGGGGTATCCGCCTTTTACTAATCTGTTTTCAGCCCTTATATTCGGCGAAAGGGAAAATGAAGTTATAGACGAGGCTAACCGCCTTTCGTATATATTGGAAAAAAATAACGGCGATGAAAAGTTCATGATACTTGGGCCGTCGCCGGCAGTTATTTCAAAAATTAACGACGAATACAGATGGCGTATTTTTATTAAAGGAAATGATGAAAACGACCTTAGGGATTTTGTAGTTAATTGTGTCAACGAACACAGAAAAGGCAGGTGCAGAAGGGTTACGGTTAATATTTCGCTTAACCCGCAAAGTATTGTATAATATTTAAATTTGTTATAAAATAAAGTTGCCTTCGGTTTACAGGGAAATACAGGATTAAACCGTTTATAATTTTTGGCGTATAAGTGTGTTCAACTTATTTATGTATACCGCATGTATGATTAACCAAGAAATTTTCATGTTTAAACCGCATTATACTTTTGTTTGAGATTGTCAGCCGGATATGCGGCGTGACGGGAGGCCTGCGTTTTCCTGTAAATCGAAGGCTGTCGCAGCCATGCGTGTTGAAGCGGCCAAATAGCGGGTTGGGCATATATTTCATGCAGTTTTGCGGGAATACAGGCAGGTTTTTGGCATGGCATAAATACTGTTTATTAGGAGGATAATATGGCAAAAAGAAATATCAGGTTAAAAACGGATGAAATACTTAGGAAAAAGTGCAAGGAAGTTAAAGAGATTACGCCTTCCATTATACAGCTTCTTGACGATATGGCGGAAACAATGTACGATGCAAACGGCGTTGGGCTTGCAGCTCCTCAGGTCGGCGTACTTAAAAGGATCGTTGTTATAGACGTAGGCGAAGGGCTGATTGAAATGATTAACCCCGAAATTATAGAGAAAGAAGGTTCTATGGTTGAGTATGAAGCTTGCCTGAGCGTTCCGGGCGAAAGCGCGCTTGTAGACAGGCCGAAAAAAGTTAAAGCCAAAGCTTTAAACAGGCTTGGCCAGGAATTTACTATTGTCGGAACAGATCTTTTAGCGCGTGCGATATGCCATGAAACGGATCATCTTGACGGCATATTATACTTTGACTTGGCGTTGCCTGACGAAGGTGAGGAGTAAAATATATGAAAGTTTTGTTTATGGGAACACCCGATTTTGCAGTTAAATCCCTTGAAGCTTTAATTGAAAACCATGAAATATGCGCTGTTGTAACCCAGCCTGATAAGCCGAAAGGAAGGGGCAAAAAAGTGTTTTTTTCACCTGTGAAAGAGAAAGCCCTTGAACATGGCCTGGAAGTTTTACAGCCGCAAAGCGCAAAAGATCCGGAATTTATTGAAAGACTGAGAAGATTTAATGCAGACATATTTGTTGTCGTTGCATACGGACAGATTTTAACAGAGGAAGTTCTTTTTATGCCAAAGCACGGAAGCATAAACGTGCACGGTTCCATACTTCCGAAATACAGGGGAGCCGGGCCTATCCAATGGTCGATTATCGACGGATGCAGAAAAACCGGAGTTACTATAATGCAGATGGCAAAAGGAATTGACAACGGCGATATAATAAGCAGCGAAGAAATTGAAATTTTAAAGAACGACACATACGGCACGCTTACTGAAAAAATGGCATTGGTGGGGGCGGAGCTTCTTATAAAGACAATGTCGGATATTGAAAAAGGCACAGCTGTGAAGATAAAACAGGATGACGCTTTATCAACCTACGCCCCGATGATTGAAAAGGAAACGGGGCATATAGACTGGAGCCGAAGTTCAGGTGAAATAGACTGCCTTATTCGCGGGCTGTCGCCTCAGCCGGGGGCATATTCCTATTATAATGACGAAATGTTTAAGATCTGGAAAGTCGAGGATCTGGGCAAACAGTATGCAGACGGTGTTTGCGGTGAAATAATGGAAATTGCCAAAAAGGGATTTATTGTTAAAACAGGAAGCGGCTCCGTTTTGGTTTCCGTTATTCAGGCAAAAGGAGGCAAGGCAATGGGCGCCGACGCATATATGCGGGGGCATAAAATAGAAACAGGTATAGTTTTAAAATAAAACAGACAAAATCAGTATGTAAACGTAAATAATGTATAGATTGTATAGATGCAATATTTATTAGGAGGAATTTGTATGTTTTATTTTAATTTCCAGTATATTTATATACTTATACCGGCGATGCTGCTTGCTTTGTATGCACAGTCGAAAGTTCAGAGCACTTTCAGGAAATATTCAAATGTAAGAAATTCATATGGCATGACAGGAGCGGAAGCGGCGCAGAGGCTTTTAAATATAGCCGGCATTTATGACGTAAGGATTGAACGTGTAGGAGGAAATTTAACCGACCATTATGATCCCGGCAAAAAGGTTCTCAGGCTTTCGGATTCGGTATACGGATCAACATCCCTCGCCGCTATAGGCGTTGCGGCGCATGAAACGGGCCATGCAGTACAGCATGCGGTTGGATATGCTCCTTTGGGGCTTAGAAGCGCGCTTGTGCCGTTAACAAATATAAGTTCGAGAATGGCCATGCCTATGATTATAATAGGCATACTTCTTGGCTCGCAGGCAGGTTCCGGTATGGGATATGCGCTTGTTCAGTTTGGAATTGTACTTTTTGCCGTTGCCGTTGTTTTTGCCCTTGTAACGCTGCCCGTAGAATTTAATGCTTCAAGAAGGGCAGTTGCGATGCTTGGCGATAACGGGATACTTTCCGGCAGCGAGCTTGAGCCGGTTAAGAAAGTTTTAAGTGCGGCGGCGTTGACATATGTTGCCAGTGCGGCAGTTGCTATTGCCAACCTTTTAAGACTTGTGCTTCTGTTTGGAAGAAGGGACGATTAGTATTGTTTTCTGATTAACGTGGATAATAATAGTATATATTTAAACAATATATGGATTTACCGGGATCGGTTTGATACGATCCCGGTTTTTTTGTGCATTGCGCATCTTCAGTTTACAAGAGCGCACACGGTTTTAACGGGCGTTAGCGGAGTAAGAGCAAGGTAAAGACGAGTAGGCGTAGCGGTTGTTACGGCAAGCGGCTTTAACACAGCTATTGCGCCGCTAACGCCCGTTAAAACTCTCCGACCTTACAAGGAAAAAATTTTTTGAAGTTCAAGGCACAGTGGCTCCTGCGGCAAGCATATGCAACGCCGAAATGTGGAAAATTTTCCTTGTGAGGAGTGTGTGCCATTGTAAACCGAAGCTAATGTAAAACTAAATATCATATAGATATACAAATTTGAAAAATATAACTGGCTAATATATACAAGAAAATGGTCTGCATTATATTGAATATAAAATTTTATAGTAAATAATTCACAATAAAGATTTGTTGGCAGGAACAAAAATGTAAAATTTTTGTTCTTGAGACGGGTTTATATGATCTTATAATTGACTGTATAGTTACAATAGCGTTTAACATTAGATTAACAAACATGTTTGGTGTAAGTAGGAATTGGATTTAAAAAAATGAGCGCGCATATGATTCTAAAAGATATTAAGAGGGGACACAAAATGAAATGAATGAGAAGTACTGATTTGTAAATACCGATAAATGAAAATAAGAGAACAAATATGGTTGACTTAATGTTTCAAAAGAATGTTGGGGAAAATGACATTTAACCGGCTGCATTTTACATATAATTTTGCGTTCGGTCATTACGCATGGTTGATTTATTATCAAAATCGGCTTTTTGCACTGACGGCGCTTCTTAATATCGTTTTAATGTTAATAATATCTAATTAAATTTAGCATATATACGAATTGTATTATATATAAAATATAAAAAAATATAATTTTAAAGAAAAAATTATATAATATGTTATTATAAACGCTAGAGTCTGTTAATATCATATGGTAAACTGATCAAAAATGAGGTGATATAAAAAAGGGAGTTAAAAATTAATTCGGGTTTTATATTTGAAGCAGAATTTATTTTATGCTGACAGGAGGGGTATTTATGATTGCAGATTTTATATTTAAGCTGGAAAGTATTTTTTGGGGATTGCCTTTTATTATCTTTGTAATGCTTGTAGGCTTCTACTTTACCGTTAGATCAGGTTTTTTCCCCTTTGTAAAATTTGGGCATATACTCAAGTATACGGCGGGAAGCATCAGAAATAATGAATCAAATGCGAAAAAAGACGGAAGCATTTCCCCGTTTGAAGCCGTGTGCATAGCTATAGGCGGATGCGTAGGAGCGGGTAATATTTCAGGCGTCGCTTCAGCTATAGCGGTGGGAGGTCCGGGAGCAATATTCTGGCTGTGGATTTGGGCCTTCTTCGGCATGATGGTTAAATTGGTAGAAACTTCTCTTGGATGTTATTATCGTTCACAGGATGAAAAAGGCGAATACTACGGCGGGCCTATGGAATATATGGAAAAAGGCATAGGGCGCGAAATGGGAATTAAATTCGGATATGTACTGGGAGCGGCGTTTTGCGTAGGATTTATACTTCAGTTTATTCAAGGCTCGCAGGCATATACCATTTCGGAAATGCTTAACAATTCCTTTAAAATACCTATGATGGCGACAACTGTAGTTTATACTATAATAATACTCTATGTAGTATGGAAAGGCACTCCGCGTATTGCGAAATTCGCGACGATTATTGTCCCTATCATGTGTGTTGTTTACCTTCTGGGCGGAATCATTATTGTCATATTAAATATTCAAAATGTGCCTTCAGTAATACAAATGATATTTAAGGATGCTTTTACGGGAACTGCCGCCGCGGGAGGATTTGTCGGCGCAACGGTTACAACGGCGCTGCGTTCGGGATTAAACCGTTCTATCAATTCAAATGAGGCAGGACAGGGCTCGTCGCCTTTGATACACAGCTCTGCAAATACTGTACATCCGATGCGCCAGGGTCTTTGGGGTGCCTTTGAGGTTTTTGTGGATACGATAATTGTATGTTCGGTCACGGCAATAGCGATATTATGTACCGGAGTTTGGTCAAACGGCGAAACAGGCGCCACGCTTACAATGACGGCTTTTGAAACTTCATATGGTATGTTCGGCAGGATTTTTATGGGAATTATGGCAGTTCTCTTTGGGCTTACGACAACAGCCGGATGGTATACATATTATGTTGCAGTTATACGCCACCTTCTTAGGAAAAAGACTGTTTTAAGGGATAATATTATTCAGGTATTTAAGGTTTTATTTCCCTGTATGAACATAATCATAGTTGGATATATAACGATGAGCGGTAATGACGCTGACCTTTTTTGGTCGCTTGTAAGCTGCGTTTTGGCAGTGCCGGTATTTACAAATCTGATTGCGCTTGTTATACTTAGAAAGAAATTCTGGGAGATTTTCAAAGATTATAAAGCGCGTTATTTTGGGATTGGCAAGGTTGATCCTGATTTCCATGTTTTCTATGAAGACAATATAGATATAAAAAACAGGGAAGAATCTATAAGAAAAGGCTTGGAACATTAAGTAAAGAATATAGGCCGCGGTTTGCCGTCAAATGCGGCAGGATAATTTTGAAGCACAGGGGCGCGTTTGCTCCTGTGCTTTTTAGGAGGAAAAATGGATTTTAATACAAAATGCTTATTTAATTCTTATTGCAGTAAAATGAAAAAAACTGTTTCGTTTGAATTATGCAGAGAAAGCCCATATTATGATTTTAATTTTAATAAAGGACAAGAGCCGATGTTAAGAAAAGAATATGTGAATAAGTGTGTTGAAGCGTCTCTTGACATCTGGAATGAATGTGGTTTTTCCGAAGAACTTGTAATTTTATATGAGGACATATATGGCGGCGGATGTGCCGAAGAAATATTATTTTTGGAAAAATGCATAAAAATAAAAAGTTACTATTCAAACAGCTTTTTGTGGGAAGACGACGGAGAAAAATATAAAGCGCGTAGGCATATATGGAGAACGGACAGTATAGATGCAGAAAAGATTTTTAAAAAGATTATACTTTCCGATATAAGCGGCGGCAGGGCTTGTTTCAGCAGCGCCGTATATATAATTGAAAGCAGTACGGAAAATGTATTTTTTCTGTATGACGACAGGGGAGCCGATGTTTTTTCGTGCGACGAACGGTATTTGAAAAAACTTGGCGAAAATTTAAAAAGCATGGTTATTGATTGGCAATTTTAAAGTAAAAATTAAATTTGTAAAAAAAGTTTTAATATTGTCCAAAAAGGTTTGCGGTTGTTGTATAAATAGGGTAAAATATATCATTAGGAATTTAATAAGCATTTTACCGAAAGGATAAATTTATGATAGTTATCAATCCTCGCTTTGTTGCGGCGGAAATACTTGTAAATATAACAAAAGACGGAATGTATAACAACATGGCTTTGAAAAAAGCTTTAAGGCAAAACGGCGCAATGTCCGATACGGATAAGGCGTTTGTTACCGAAGTTGTTAACGGTACTCTTAGAAATATTTTTTTTATGGATTATGTTATAAACGCCGTATCGTCTGTTAAGACTGAAAAAATGAAACCTTGGATACTGGCCGTTTTGAGGAGCGCCGTTTATCAAATCAAATTTATGGACGTTCCGAAAAGAGCCGCTGTCGACGAGGCCGTTAAACTCGTTAAGGATAAGGGGCTTGGAAAACTGGCGGGATTTACAAACGCAGTTTTGCGGAATATACCGGAACATATATCTTTTCCGGATGAGAAAGAAGAACCGGCAGAATATTTGGAAATTAAATATTCTCATCCAAAATGGCTTGTAAGAATGTGGATTAGCCAGTTTGGGTATGATTTTGTGAAGGAGCTGTGCGAAGCCAACGGAAAACCTGCCGATATTACGGTTATTGCCAACAGGCTTAAAACGGACGGCAGGCGGTTGGAACAAATGCTTGAATCAAACGGCGTAAATACTAAAAAAGGCACATATTTAACGGATGCCGTGCATATTTCAAGAACAGGGGATATATCGGCGCTTAAAGGTTTTAAAGATGGCCTTTTCCATATACAGGACGAAAGTTCGGCGTTGGCCGTTTTAGCGCTTGACCCTAAGGCAGGGGAAAATATACTTGACATTTGTGCGGCTCCGGGAGGAAAAAGCCTTTTTATGGCTGAACTTATGGACAACAAGGGGAGTATAACATCAAGAGATATTTATGAACATAAACTTGAATTGATTGAGGACTCTGCAAAACGTATGGGAATAAACATAATAAAAACAGAATTAAAAGACGCGTCCGTTTTTTATGAAGAAGATAAAAATAAGTTTGACAGAGTGCTTGTAGACGCGCCGTGCTCCGGATTCGGCCTTATGCGTAAAAAGGCGGACATAAGGTTTAACCGCACGGGAAATGATATTGACGGCCTTGTAAAACTTCAAAGGGAAATACTAAGCTCGGCCGGGAGGTATGTTAAACCGGGCGGGATCTTGGTTTACAGCACATGCACAATCTGTAAAAAAGAAAATATAGGAAACATGATGTGGTTTTTGGAAAGCTATGGTTTTGAACCTGTTGATTTAACGGGAACCCTGCCGAAAGACGTATGCGGCAGTACGGCAGTGAATGGATTTGTTAGCCTTTTTCCTAATATCCATGGGACGGACGGCTTTTTTATATCATGTATGAGAAGGAAGGGGTAACAATATGAGAAAACCGGATCTGAGATCCATGTCGGAAGAGGAACTTATTTTTGCAGTTAAGGAAATGGGAGAGCCTCAGTTCAGGTCGAAACAAATTTTCGACTGGCTTCATAATAAAAATGTGAAGTCATTCGATGAAATGACAAATCTTTCTAAAAAACTTAGAGAAAAACTGAATGAAAACTATAAAATTTCAAATATTGAAATTGTTGAAAAAAGGGTGTCGCAAAAAGACGGAACGGCGAAGTATCTTTTTTCCCTTGAGGATGACAGACTTATTGAAGCCGTGCTGATGAAATATTCTTACGGCAATGCCGTGTGCGTTTCGACACAGGTGGGATGCCGTATGGGATGCTCGTTTTGCGCATCCACAATAGACGGCGTAGAAAGAAACCTTTCGGCCGGGGAAATGTTGAGCGAGGTTTATGAAATACAAAACGATATAGGGGAAAGAGTGTCGAGTATTGTGCTTATGGGAAGCGGAGAGCCTCTTGACAACTATGAAAATGTAATTAAATTTATAAGGCTTATTAATGATGAAAAAGGGCTTGGCATAGGGCAAAGGCATATAACGCTTTCAACATGCGGCATAATTGACAAAATGCAGATGCTTATGGAAGAGAATCTCCAAATAACTTTGGCAGTTTCACTGCATGCTCCGAACGATGAAATTAGGAATGAAATTATGCCCGTTTCAAGAAAATACGATTTTGACAGCCTTATGCTTGCGTGCAAGGAGTATTCCGACAAAACAAAAAGAAGGATTACTTTTGAATATGCGATGATTAAGGGGGTTAACGACAGTTCTGAATGTGCCGGGCAGTTGGCTCGAAGGCTTAGGAATATGCTGTGCCATGTTAACCTTATACCTGTAAACGACGTTGAAGAGAGAAACTTTTATAAAAGCAGCGAACAGACAATACTTAATTTTGCTGAAATATTAAATTCAAAGGGTATAGAAACGACTATCCGACGTAAATTAGGAAGCGATATTAATGCCGCGTGTGGCCAGCTTAGAAAGGGTTACAGGGCAAGCAGGAGGTGACTGCCTTTATGGAGGCTGTTGGAGAAAGCGTTAGAGGGCTTATACGGCAGAATAATGAAGATTCGTTTTATATTGCAGGCAGTAACGACAAAATAAAAAATTTATATATTGTTGCCGACGGAATGGGAGGACATAATGCAGGAGAAGTTGCAAGCCGGGAGGCTATCGGATATTTCCTGGAATATATAAATGAAAACTATAATGACGGGCAAGACGGCGATTTGGCCGATTGCCTTGTAGGGGCGTTATCTTACAGCAATAAGAAAATATATGAAAGATCTAAAAGCAGGGAAAATCTTGAAGGCATGGGCACTACTTTTACATGCGGCGTTATAGAGGGCAGCAGGCTTATAGTGGTGCATATCGGCGACAGCCGCGCATATATATTTGGGAAAAACGGATTTAAGCAGGTTACAAGCGACCATTCGTATGTTATGGAAATGGTAAGACACGGCAGAATGACTGAAGAAGAAGCCAAAGACCACCCAAAAAGGAATATTATTACAAAGGCGATTGGCACAAACGGCGATATAGAGGCAGATTTGTTTATCGAAGAACTTAAAGAGGGAGATTATGTGCTCATTTGCTCCGATGGACTTACAACAATGGTTAAAGACGAAACTATTGCTGAAATTTTGAGTGAAAATACAAATATCAACGAAAGCTTAAAACGCCTCATTTCAGAGGCTAATAAAAACGGCGGAAAAGACAACATTTCTGTTGTATTAATTGGATTTGAGGTGGAAACATGATGTTATCTATAGGCACCGTGTTAAGCGGGCGCTATGAGATTTTGGAAAAAATCGGCACGGGCGGTATGGCTGTTGTTTACCGCGGGACAGATTTAAAGCTTGACAGAAGTGTTACCATAAAGGTTCTTAAAGAGGAATATACAGGCGATGAGGATTTTAAAAGCAGGTTCAAGATAGAAGCCCGTGCGGCGGCAAAGCTTTCTCATCCCAATATAGTTAATGTATACGACGTCGGAGAAGATGGAAATATACAGTACATAGTTATGGAGTATGTGCATGGGGATACGCTTAAACAGGTTATATTGAACAGCGCCCCGCTTGATAATGTTACAACGCTTTCTATAGCTGTGCAGATGGCGTCGGCTCTTGTCCATGCGCATAAAAAAGGCGTCGTCCACAGGGATATTAAGCCGCATAATATATTGGTGAGCGTTGACGGAAATATCAAGATTACGGACTTCGGAATTGCACGGGCCGCGGCTATATCAACTGTTACTACAACTACAAATGCGCTTGGCTCCGTATATTATTTTTCGCCGGAACAGGCCAGGGGCGGATATGTAGACGAAAAAAGCGATATTTATTCCCTAGGCATAACCATGTTTGAAATGCTTACAGGAAAAGTCCCTTATGACGGCGATACTTCCGTTGCCATAGCTTTGCAGCATCTTAATAATGAGCTTCCGGATATGAAAGAATATAATCCTGATGTAAGCGATACGATCCAAGGGATTGTAAGAAAAGCAACGCAAAAGAAAAAAGACAACAGATATGCAAATATAGGGCTTCTGCTTCAGGATTTAAAGAAAGCTCTTGCTGAAGAAAGTTCAAATTACAGAAAAAAAGCTGTAAGCGAAGCTAAAAACGAGCTTGCTGACGAACCGGAAAAGATAGAAAACAACACCGAACCGGAAAAGCTTACTCTTGATGAAGCGTCGGCGGCGGCAGCTACGGTAGGAATTACAAAAGCAGCCGAAAACGGCGTTGAAGCCGCAGACGAGCCGGAAATAAAGGTTGAGCTTGCAAAAGGGAAAAACAATCCAGACAAAGAATATAATTTACCCGAAAAGGCGGTAGATTTTGATATGTATAATAAAAAATTCAATAAACTTAAAATATCAAAAGGCGACGACGACGAATATGAATACGATATGCCTAAAAGGCAGACTCCTAGAAATGAAGCGCCGAAAAAGGCGTACCCTCCTAAACAGCAAAAAGCGCAGCAGCGGCAAAGGCCAAAGGCCGGCAGCGATATAGATGACGACATGGATGATGAATATTACAGGGCGAGGGAAAGGAAAGTCACAATAGCGGCAATTATTACCGCTCTGGTGATAATCGCAATAATTTCGTTTGTTGGAGCTAAGGTTTTAAACGGCGGGAGCGTATTCGGAAACGGAGCGTCAGTTAAAACTTCGGAACTTCCAAATTTTGAGAACATACCTTTTGAGGAGGCCGAAAAAACAGCCTCAAGTATGGGCATTACGCTAAACAAAACAGGTGAAGAATATGATGATGAAATTGACGAAGGCAGTATTATAAGCCAGTCTATTGCGGCTGGAACAAGCGTAAGCAAAGGCGACGTTATAGATGTTGTAGTAAGCTTAGGCTCTAAATCATTTGCCATGCCCGACGTCATTTACGACGAACTTGAAACTGCTGTCGATAAAATCAAAAAGCAGGGCGGCAAGGAGCCGGAAGTTAAATATGAGTTTGATGATTCAATACCGGCAGGCGTAGTTATGGAGCAGGAACCGGAAGGTCAGGTACAGATTACTTCTGCAACCGCTATAACTCTTACTGTAAGCAAGGGGCCTGAAACTGACAATGCTACTGTTCCTAATTTTATAGGTATGCAGCTTGAAGACGCTAAAAAGCTTGCTCAGCAAGAGGGCGTTGTTATCGGCAATGTTACTGAGGATACGGAAACTGACGGCGTGAAGGGCAAAGTATTGTCACAGTCTGTCGATAAAGGGACCGAGGTTGAAAGGGATACAAAAATTGATCTTGTAGTTATTGGCGAAAAGCCGGAAGAACCAGAAGAAGAACCGGAAGAAACGCCGGAAGACACAACAGGGGAAAATAATGGCTCTGATAATTCAGAGCAGGGCGCTGACAGCAGTCAGAACACATCGCAGGCGACAGGGTCAAAAACATTCAGTATCGAAGCGCCGTCGTCATATAACGACCAGCAGAATATATCCGTTAAGATGCTTAAAATAACAAACGGAAGTTCCGTAGAAGTAGTTTATAATGAATCCAAAACAATTAACGATTTCCCGTTCAGTGTCACATTAAATGGCAGCGGACAGGAGGAAGTGCAGCTTTATATTGATAATGTTTACCAATGGAGCCAGATAGTTGATTTCTCGGCAGGGGGGAATTAATGTTAAAAGGTACGATAGTTAAGGGCATAGGCGGTTTTTACTATGTTAATACGGGATGCGGAGTTTATGAGTGCCGCGCGCGGGGTAAGTTCCGCTTGGAAAAGGTTACGCCGACTGTAGGCGACTTTGTTGAAATTTCGGTTATAGATGAAAACGGAAGGAAAGGGAGCCTTGACGTAATATTTGCAAGGCGGAATGAACTTATAAGGCCTAGGGTTTCGAATGTAGATCAGGCGGCAATCGTTTTTGCGGCCAAAAGCCCTGCCCTTAATCCCGACCTTCTGGACAGGTTTATAATACTTGCAGAGCGGCAAAAGCTTGATGTAATTATTTGCATAAATAAGATAGATATTGATAAAAGCGAAAAATATAAGGATATTGCCGAGATATATACAAAAAGCGGATTTAAAGTAATTCCTTTGTCCGCTGAAGAAGGTACAAATATTGATCTTCTCAGAGAGGAGCTCAATGGTAAAATATCTGTTTTCGCAGGACCTTCGGGCGTTGGAAAAAGCAGCCTTTTAAATGCGGTTAACCCTATGCTTGGCCTTAACACCGGAGAAATAAGCGCTAAAATAGAGCGTGGAAAACATACGACGCGGCATGCCGAATTAATGGAAATATTCGACGGCAGTTTTATTGTAGATTCTCCGGGGTTTACGTCGCTTTTCCTTGATGATATTGAAAAAGATGAACTGCAATATTATTTCAGGGAATTCAGGCCTTATATCGGGAACTGCCGTTTCAGCGGATGCAGCCATATTCACGAACCGGAGTGCGCAGTGAAAGCCCATGTAGGCGGCCGGATAAACGAAATGCGTTATAACAGGTATGTAAATATTTATGATGAACTGAGTAATGAAAGGAAGAAATAAAATGTTTATATTAGCGCCTTCACTTTTATCGGCGGATTTTTCTGATTTAACTGAAGAAATCAGAAAAATTGAAGAAGCCGGTGCGGAGTATCTTCATCTTGATATAATGGACGGGCATTTTGTGCCGAATATTACATTCGGCGCCCCCGTCGTTAAATGTATACGTCCAGTTACAGATATGGTTTTTGACGTGCATTTAATGATTGAAAATCCCGAAAAATATATTGAGGATTTTGCCAAAGCCGGAGCGGACATACTTAACGTACATGCCGAAACTGTCGGTAATCTTAAAGAAATTATTGACAAGATACATGCGCTTGGATGCAAAGCCGGCGTTACAATTAAGCCCGATACTCCGCTGAGCGCCATTGAAAATGTGCTCGACTGTGTTGAAATGGTTTTGGTTATGACTGTTTATCCGGGGTTCAGCGGGCAAAAGCTTATACCACAAGCGCTTGCCAAGATTCCTGTTTTAAACAATATTAAAAAAGAGAATGGGTATAATTTCGATATACAAATCGACGGAGGCGTCGGTTTAAACAATCTCAGGGAAGTTTTAGACACAGGGGCTAATATAGTGGTTGCAGGAAGCGCTGTTTTCAGCAGTCCTGATCCTGCAAAGGCGTCAAGACAGTTTTTGGAAATATTTAAGGAGTATGAGAATGTATGAAGGCAGTTGTTTTTGCAGGCGCGGATATAAAGGATTACGGCTTCTGCGGCAAGTATACAAATAATGCATATATCGTATGCTGCGACAGCGGAATGCGCCATGCATTGAAACTGGGGGTTACTCCTGACTGTATAGTCGGAGATTTTGACAGTACGGATATGGAAACATTTGAATTTTTCAAAAAAAAGGGCGTGCCTGTTAAAACATTTCCGACGCATAAAGATGAAAACGATACGCTTCTCGGTATAGAAGCCGCTATTGATCACGGAGCGGACGAAATTATTATAATCGGCGGTATAGGAAACCGTATGGATCATACGCTTGCAAACTGTAACCTGCTTTATTATATACATAAAAAAGGAATAAAGGCCGTTATGGCGAACGAAAAAAATGAAATTTTTGTTGTGGACAGAGAAATAGAAATATTCGGAGAAAAGGGTGAAATTATTTCTATGATACCGCTTTCAATGGAAGTAGGAGGCATAACGACATACGGTCTTGAATATCCTCTTTATAACGGCGCCCTTTCAAAGGACGGCAGGCTTATCGCCGTAAGCAACGTTATGCTTGACGATTATGCGAAAATAACTGTTAAAGAAGGATGCCTGCTTGTAATGAAGTGCCGCGATTAGGGTTGGTTTTATAACCGGCGGCATTATTGATTATTGTAAATTTGAGGTTTAAAAAGTATAAAGAAATTTTCTTTATAATTTCAATACGTTTATTCATGGCTTAGGATGTTTTGGAATGTAAAGAAGTATTCATGACATTTTTGTAAGCGGTACGAAGCTTTTGGATTTGCAATTAAATATTTGTTGTAAGCAGTTCGCCTGAAATTGGTTGCAGTTTAATCGGGCAGACGTTAACTGCCACATCCACCCCGCATGAATATGGCGGGGTTTTATATTTGATAAAGCATACTTTTTTAGTATCTAAATGGGACGGTATGAATAGTATAATAATATAATCCGTGAAATAAAAAAGGGGTATGGAGCATGCAAAAAAAGCTGTTGGGCGTGATACTTTCATCTATGGGAATAGGTATGCTTATGGTTATTTTCCTGCCGTGGTGGGGGTTTGCGGCGGCGACGGTAATGGTAATTGCAGGAGGGCTTCTGATATTCGGAAAATGGTGCTGATCGCAACGGGAAAATAAAAAACTCTCAACAAAAAATGTTGAGAGTTTGTTTTATTTAGATGGCGCGAGTAACTTTACCTGAACGCATACATCTTGTGCAAATGTAAATTGATCTAACAGTACCGTTATCGTTGATTTTGATTTTTTTAACATTAGGTTTCCAAGTTTTATTAGCACGCCTGCTGACCTGGCTACGGTTAATGCTGATTCTATGTCCTGTCTGCTGATTTTTTTCACAAATTTCACATTTTGCCATTACTTTGCACCTCCTTAAACATCTATCCATGACACAACAAAAGTATTCTATCAGAAATAATCCTATAATGCAAGCAAAATAATATAAAAAAGGAACTTTTTTATGATAATTTTTTAAAATGCCTTTTGAATACATTAATATAATGGTATAATATTTTATGAAAAGAAGCGGTTTATTTCCGACGGAAATATCTGCATAAAGTTTCGCTAGGAGTTTTATAAGATTTATGATATAATTCAGGCATACTAAGCTTATAGGAGGAAATGCATATGTCAGCTAAAATTGAAAACGATTTAGGTGTTATAACTATAGATAACGAAGTTATTGCAAGGATAGCCGGTATAACCGCAATGGAATGTTACGGCATTGTCGGCATGGCTGCAAAAAACGTAAAAGACGGCTTTTTTCAGCTTCTTAAAGTTGAAAGCCTTACAAAAGGCATCAAAGTTATTGTAGATGAAAACAAAATTTCTATTGATTTCCATATTATTGTTGAGTATGGAACTAATATTTCCGCTATAGCCGATAATATAATAAGCACCGTTAAATATAAAATTGAACAGACGCTTGAGCTTGAGGTTGAAAAAATAAATATTTTCGTCGAAGGCGTCAGAGTTGATAACTAAGGAGGAACTACAGTGGATTTAAACAGCATAAACGGCCTTTTGCTTAAAAAAATGATTATAGCGGGCGCTAATGAGCTTAACGATAATAAGCAGCTTGTAGATTCATTAAATGTTTTTCCTGTTCCGGACGGCGATACGGGAACTAATATGTCGCTTACGGCGCTGGCGGCGGCTAAGGAATGTGAAAAAATAAATTCGCTTAGTATCTCGGAGGTAAGCAAGGCGGCTGCAAATGGATCGCTGAGGGGGGCAAGAGGAAATTCCGGAGTTATTTTAAGCCAGCTTTTCAGAGGATTTTCAAAAGGGCTCGAAGGGCTTGAGGAAGCGGGCGTTATGGAACTTTCAAGCGCGCTTAAAAAAGGCGTTGCGACAGCTTATAAAGCCGTTATGAAGCCCAAAGAAGGAACTATCTTAACTGTGGCGAGAGCTCTTTCCGACAGCGGTGAAAAAAACGCTGTTGAAACTGACGACATTGAAATGTTTATTGAAAATATTATTAAAGACGGAAACGAAATGCTTAACAAAACAACGGACATGCTTCCGGCGCTTAAATCAGCTGGTGTGGTTGACGCAGGCGGCAAGGGGCTCTTGCTTATACTTATCGGGGCGTTTAAAAGTATAAATAAAACGGGCGAAATTATTTTAAAAGACGCGGAAGGAACAAAGCCTCCCGATTTTTCAGCGCTTGTTTCAGTTGAAAACAACGATATAACGTTTGGATATTGCACAGAGTTTTTTATATTGAAAAAGAATGTGCATGATGATATTGTAAACAGCTTGAAATCATATTTAACTTCCATAGGAGATTCGCTTGTGGTTGTTGCCGACGACGATTTGGTTAAAGTCCATGTTCATACGGATCATCCCGGAAAAGCAATTGAAAAAGCTCTTGAAATAGGGCCTCTTAACGGGCTGAAAATTGACAATATGCGTATCCAGCACACTAATAAGATCGATTTTGCAAATAAAATTGAAAACAGCCGAATTCCCGAGGGACCGGCCGTTGCTGAATCCAAAGAAACGGGATTTATTTCCATTTCTATGGGCGGCGGAATTTCTGAGATATTTAAAAATCTCGGAGTTGATGAAGTGATAGAAGGCGGCCAAACCATGAACCCGAGTACGGAAGACATTTTAACCGCAATCGGAAAAGTGAACGCCGAAAATATATTTATACTTCCTAATAACAAAAATATTATACTTGCGGCGGAGCAGGCTGCAAAGCTTACAAAAGATAAAAATATAATGGTCGTACACTCTAAAACAGTGCCCGAGGGCATTGCGGCAATGATTAACTATGATTCCGCCGTGAAAGCCGAGGACTGCCTTGCCGCTATGGAGGAAAGCATTTCTCTTGTTAAAACATGTTCCGTTACCTATGCGGTAAGGGACACGGAAATTGACGGCGTTGAGATAAAAGAAGGCGATATATTAGGAATGATAGGCGGGAATATAGAAGTTGTGTCAAAGGACATACCCCAAGGAGCCGCCGAAGTTGTAAGAAAAGCTGTCGACGATGACAGCGAAGTAATAAGCATATATTACGGAAGCGATGTAACCGAAAGCGATGCAAGGAAATTGGCTGATGAGATTGAAGAAAATTTCCCGGAATGTGAAGTTGAAATTCATAACGGAGGCCAGCCGCTTTATTATTATATAATTTCAGTTGAATAACAATCTGCCTGAAAATATTATATAAGGCTTTTTCTAAGGCATGCGGTCTGCAATATTTCATTGGCTTTTGGCATACGCTAAGGTTCCATGGGTAAACGGTCAAGCAGTTTTAAGAAGGCATTTTACAGAGTGGTATTTATTGGCGGGCTTTTAGCTGTGAACTGAAATTTATTAGTTTAACCCCGGTTTCCTATTTCGGTTTTTCAAATGGGAACCGGGGATTTTTACGGCAAGGTGTAAAAATATTTGTATATTTTTGTTTATAGGATTGAGGAGAAATGTATGTACTTAGATGATTCCGTTGAGGAAATTCATAATATAGGCAAACAAAGGCTCAGATACCTTAATAATATGGGCATATATACTGTAAAGGATTTAATAGAATATTTCCCGAGGGATTACGATGACAGAAGCAGTATAAAAAGCATACCGGAATTAATAAAGGACGAAATCAATACGTTTATCGGGGAAGTTGCGGAAGACGCGCAAAGCGTACGGTTTAAAAATATGGCGGTGACAAAGGCAAAAATATTTGACGGCTTTGGAGAAATAACAGCCGTTTGGTACAATCAGCCTTATTTAAAAAACACGTTCAAAAAAGGCAGGAGATTTATATTTACCGGGAAATATCAGGTGAAGTACGGCAGGCGGGAAATAGTTTCGCCTGAATATGAGTCGGCAGAAAAAGAACATATGCTTGAAGGCGGGAGAATTACGCCTGTATATACGGTTTCAAGGGGAATAAGCCAGAAAGTATTGAGGGGGCTTATATACGATACTCTTGAAAAAACGAAAAACCAGCTTGTCGATATAATTCCAAAGCATGTTAGGATGGAAAATAAGCTGTGCGACAGAAATTTTGCCGTTTTTAATATACATTTCCCTGAAAATGACGAAAGCTTTTTCATTGCAAGGCGCCGCCTTGTATTTGAAGAACTTTTTGTTTTGCAGACTGCCCTGCTTAAAATGAAAACGAATGTTACGGAAGGGAAAAAAGGATTTATAATTAAAAATGACAAAGCGGAAAAAGAAATATTGTCACAGCTTGGATTTAAGCTAACGAAGGCTCAGCAAAGAGTTATAGGCGAAATAAAAAAGGACTTTGAAAACGGCAAAGTGATGAACAGGCTTGTGCAGGGCGACGTAGGAAGCGGAAAAACGGCCGTTGCTATGATTGCTTCTTATATTGCCGTAAAGGAAGGATACCAAGCCGCGCTTATGGCGCCTACAGAAGTTTTGGCCAAGCAGCACTACGAAGGATTTAAGGAAGTTTTTGAAAAACTCGGAATTAACGTTGTTTTCCTCAGCGGTTCCATGAAGAAAAGAGAGAAGGCGGAGACTGCCGAATTTATAAGGAACGGGACGGCGCAAATGGTTATAGGCACGCATGCGGTTATACAGCAGAAAATAGAGTTTAAAAAATTGGCTGTTGTTATAACCGATGAACAGCACCGTTTCGGCGTTAATCAACGTATAAGCCTTTCACAAAAGGGCGACAGCCCGCATGTGCTTGTTATGACTGCAACTCCGATTCCCCGCACGCTTGCCTTGATACTTTACGGCGATTTGGATATTTCGGTTATTGACGAACTGCCTCCCGGAAGACAGAAAATAGATACGAGGGCGGTTAATTCATCTTATCATGAAAGGATATATAATTTTATAAAAAAACAAATAGATAAAGGAAGGCAGGCATATATAGTATGCCCGTCTATTGAAGAAAGCGAAAAAAGGGAAACGGAAAATGTTCTTGACACGGCTGAAAAACTTTCAGAAGGCCCTTTTGCAGGCTATAATGTATCGGCGCTGCATGGCAAAATGAAAAATGAAGAGAAACAGGAAGTGATGGAGAAATTTGTTGCCGGCGAGATAGATATACTTGTGAGCACTACTGTAATTGAGGTTGGCGTCAATGTTCCCAATTCAACAATAATGGTAATAGAAAATGCGGAAATGTTCGGCCTTTCCCAGCTGCACCAGCTTAGGGGAAGGGTAGGCAGGGGAAGCGAGCAGAGTTACTGCATACTTGTTACCGACAGCAAAAATAAAGTTACAATTGAGCGCATGAGCACTATGCAGAGAACAAACGATGGTTTTGAAATTTCCGAAAAGGATCTGAAGCTGAGAGGGCCGGGTGAGTTTTTCGGGACGAAACAGCATGGAATACCGATGCTTAAAATAGCGAATCTTTACAAAGACATGAATATACTCAAGGAAGCCCAGAATGCCGCATTGGAGATTATAAGGAAAGACAGGGAACTTGAGACGGAAGAGAATATTTTTCTTAAAAATGAAACTTCTAAAATATTCATGGATAGGGAAATCGGCATATAAATATTTACTATTTTCTTACGGTATTAACACAGGTAAAAAGTTTATATTGTTTTTTATATGCCGTTTTGCTATAATTAAAGGCACATGTACATATATTTTTATTGATTTTTGGAGGGCTTTATGCGAGTTATTTCAGGCAGGGCGAAAGGTCATAAGCTTGCCGCCCCCGAAGGGCTTGAAACAAGGCCCACAACCGACAGGATTAAAGAAACCCTTTTTAATATAATTTCACAGGAAATTTACGGTTCTGTTTTCCTCGATTTATTCAGCGGCTCCGGAGCTATAGGGATTGAGGCGTTAAGCCGGGGGGCGCAGTCCGCATATTTTGTAGACAGCGCAAGCAAGCCGTATGATGTTATCGAGGCGAATTTAAGGCATACGAAACTTAAGGATTTGGCTGTTGTTTATAAAACAGATGTTTTTGCCGCTTTGAAGGATATGGCTTCAAAAAGTTTAAAATTCGATATTATTTTTATGGACCCGCCTTATGCAGCGGGGATATACGGCGCGGTATTTAAGGAGATTGTTTCGCTTTCGCTTTTAAATGAAAACGGTATTATAATAGCGGAACATTCTGCAAAAGATGAAATTCCTGAAGTTGCCGGTTTAAAGGTATACAGAACAAAGAACTTTAAAACGACTATTATGTCTTTTTTGACATTGGAGGATTAAAAGATGTTAAAGGCTATTTATCCGGGGAGTTTTGACCCTGTTACAAATGGGCATTTAGATATTATCACAAGGGCGTCAAAACTTGTGGACTGCCTTGTTGTAGGCATTTTGGAAAATCCGAATAAAAAAAATTCCCTTTTTACGGTTGACGAACGTATTGAGCATTTAAAGCTTGTTACTGGGGAACTTGAAAATGTTGAAGTTGCTTCTTTTAAAGGGCTTTTAGTTGATTTTGCTGAAAAAATTGACGCGAAAGTTGTTATCAGGGGGCTTAGGGCGGTTACTGATTTTGAAAATGAATTTCAGATGGCCCTTATAAACAGAAGTCTCCATAACGATATTGAAACGTTTTTTATTTCTACAAGTGTCAATTACCTTTATTTAAGTTCGAGTACAGTTAAGGAAGTCGCTATGTTTGGCGGGAATATAAAAGGAATGGTACCGCCGGAAATTGAAAAAATTGTTCTTGAAAAATACAGGAAATGAGGGAATACATATGGATGCCGTGATGAGATTGTTGGAAGAATTGGAAGACATACTTGACAACAGCAGGGGTGTGCCTTTTTCTAATAAGGTTGCCGTTGATAAAGAAGAATTATACGATATTGTTTCAGAGCTGAGGGACTGCCTTCCTAATGATATTAAACAGAGTAAGATTATAGTTCAGGAGAGAAATAAGATTATAATTGAGGCGCAGAAGGAAGCCGAGGGAATTGCGAAAGAGGCGGAAGATAAAATGCGCCGTCTTATAGATGAGCATGAAATAACAAAAGCGGCTTATGCCCAAAGTACGGAAATAGTAGAAAACGCAAAAAAACAGGCGAAGGAAATGCGCATTGGGGCAACGGAATACGCCGATGAAATACTTGCGGCCGCAAACGAGAAGCTCCGTGAAATGCGCGAACGCATGAGGGAGGAAAGCATTAAGCTTGACGAATTTTTCGGACAAAGCATGGAAGTTATATATGAAAACAGACAGGAATTAAGGGGTATTAATAAAAAATAGGATAAAAAGGCGATAGGGATTTAATCTATCTGCCTTTTTATTTTGCCTTTTTATGTTTATTTATATTAGAAATTATATAATTTTAAGACATGGTTTAGCTTCGGTTTACAGGGCATACACACCATGCAAGAAAAAATTTTACGCATTTCCGTTCTGCATGCGTTTGCCGTAGGGTCCGCGGAGCCGGAACGTATGCGCCTTGAACCGCAAAAAATTTTCCTCTTGTGAGTTCGGAAAGTTTTAACGAATGTCAGCGTCGTAAGAGCAAGATAAAGGCGCGCTGGCGCCGCAGCTCCTACGGCAAGCGGCTTTAACCCAGATATTACGCCGCTGACGCCAGTTAAAACCTTGTGTGTTCTTGTAAGCTGAAGCTGAGAATAGGCTAAAAAAATATTACGACTGCCATTATAATTGCGGCTGTAAATGCTTTAAAAATTTGAGACAATATAAAAAGCGTTTTGTTTATAGGTATTTCTCCTGTGAATCCGGCAATTTGAAGCTGTATTGCAAGTCCGCCGAAACTTAGGAAAAAAGTTGATAAAATTGCTTTTTCGTATGTATACATGTCTGTAAGGCATACGGCGTTAATTCCGTTTGTCATTTCCAAAAGCCCGGATATTATAAGGGATATATTACGGCCGAACGGCGTGAGAAATCCGGTTTCTTTAAGTATGGAATTTATAATGCCGAAAAGTATTATGTATCCGCCTATAAGTATAAGAATATGGGCGGCGGTATATATGCTGTCGCTTATAACGGTTCCGATTGATTTTGCAGAACTTTGGCGCGGCTTGTTCATAAAAGCTGTATTTGATATTTTATGGGGGTATATATGCGAAAATATAATTCCTGTTATTATGCTCGACAAAACAGTTGAAAACAGCATTATATACCCTGTGCGGCGGCTTCCCATTAAAGAAACTCCTACTGTCGCCGTTATAAATATAGGTCCGGGGTTATTGCAAAACGACATTATACATTGTGCCTCTTCCTTTGTAATTAATTTTTTGGCGTATAAATCAGCCGTAATTTTAGCACCAGTGGGATACCCGGCCAAGAGCCCCATGATAAGCGGAAAAGCGCCGCATCCATTTACCTTGAAAATAACGCGCACCAAAAAATCGAGCTTTTTGCCTAAATATTCGGCAAATCCCGTTTCGCCGAGCATTGAGATGCCCATGGCAAACGGGAACAGCGTTGGAAAAACGCCTTTATACCAAAGTATAAGACTGTTTGATACGGATGAAATCAAAACAGACGGATACAGTGCAAAAAATGCAAATGATATTAATATGATTATTGATAAAAATGTTTTTCTTAAAGCCAATGGATTACACCGCCATAGTTTGTTTAAAACAGTATATGCTTAACCGCCGTTAAACAATTACTATGGGTTTTGTGTATTCAAGGCCGATATTTCTCATACGGCTGTTGGGTGCGGCCATAGAGTATATATCCGTAAATATTCGCTCGGCGTTTAGAAGCCTGAGGGCGTCCGGGCCGAGATGTTTTTCGGATTTTTTAATATTTATTATAACGGGAACTTTAGAATTTTCCGTAATATGTTTAAGGATGTAAGCTTTGTCTTTTCTAAAGCCCAGTATCCGTATATACGGGGAATGAACCCCTTTTTTATAAAAATTGACGTCGTCTTCGTTTATATTAAGCAGTATGTGGAGAAGCGCCCTTTGTATGGAGGTTTGGGCATATCTTTTTGATTTGATTAATGCAGACGCTTCCTCTATACTGCCGCTTAGTTCAAAAGCTTTTATAATCCTGTTTTCAAGGCCTTCCGTTATGCCCGAAATTTTGGAAAGCTTTTCAGGAGCAGACGTTCTCAAAATATATAAAAGGCTTTGAAAAAAATTGTTGAAGTATATAGGTGCGGATCCATTTGATATACATTGGGAAAGGGTTTCATATACGTTTTCTGGGATCGACGACGATATTGTTTTGAATTTTCCTTCTGAAATGGCTTTCCTTATTGCAGTTGCGGAAGCGTTTTCGGCAATATTCAAAGAATTGTACCCTTCGCCCAAACGGCTCACGGTTAGCGGCAGGATAGGGGAGTTGAGCTTATTTATCGCTTTTAGATATTCTACGGCAAGTATATTGTTGGGATACGCCATGAATGAAAAATCGTTTCCGTATGTTTCTTCCATAGCGGCCTGCCTTGCCGAAGCAAAAGAAAGACCTTTCAAAAGATGTTTTTTTATATTTTCAGAAAATGCGCCGGTTTCATTAGTAAGTATGGAAGCCGCCTTTTTTATGTCGGAAATGTTGCCGCTTTCGCTTCCGAACGATATATATTTAATGATACCCGTATCGTTAAGAAGCCTAACGGACGCATAGGCAAATGTTTCCGCTGTCGCCGTTGAAAATATGGTCGGAAGTTCTATAACAAGGCCGGCTCCGTTTAAAAGAGCCCATTTTGCGCGAAGCCATTTGTCGGCTATGGAAGGTTCTCCGCGCTGTACAAAATTTCCGCTCATAACCACAACAATATCGTCAGTGCCGGCAAGTTCTTTTGTTTTTTCTATGTGGTATTTATGGCCGTTGTGAAACGGGTTGTATTCGGATATTATTCCGGAAATTTTCATTTTTTCCTCCTGTGTGCATTTATTCAGAATAATTATATCAGCAAAAAGGAAAAATAAACATAAAAATTTTGTAAAAGTATTGTACAAAAAACGTCGATTGTATATAATTAGAAATAGTGTTTTATTTTTAATACATTAAGGTATATATCAGTTTATGTACATCAAATATTAATAAAATTTTAGGAGGTTTTAAAATGGATTTTTTAAAACAAATGAAAGAAAAGGCTAAAAAAGAACTTCAGACAATCGTTCTGCCGGAGTCCTATGAAGAAAGGAATATAAAAGCGGCTGCGGCTGTTTTGGAAGAAGGCCTTGCAAACATCGTGCTTATAGGAAAGAAAGATGAAATTATTGAAAAAGCAGGCGGCCTTGATATTGAAAAGGCGATATTTATAGATCCTGAAAACTATGACAGGATGGACGAATTTGTTTCGGAATTTTGCGAGATAAGAAAAAGCAAAGGCGTAACTCCTGAACAGGCGCTTAAAACGCTTATGGATCCTATGGCATTTGGCGTTATGCTTGTAAAAATGGGCGTTGCAGACGGCATGGTGTCGGGCGCCGTTCATTCAACTGCCGATACTTTAAGGCCGGCGCTCCAGATACTTAAAACAAAACCGGGAACAGAGCTTGTATCTTCATTCTTTATTATGGTGTGCAAAGATACAACATACGGCGACGACGGCGTACTTCTTTTTGCCGACTGCGCTTTGAACCAGAATCCAAACCCGGCTGAACTTGCATGTATAGCGGTTGATTCCGCAAAGAGCTATGAAGCGTTTGTAGGAGGAGAACCGAGGGTTGCAATGTTAAGCCATTCTTCAAAAGGAAGCGCAAAACATCCGGATGTTGATAAAGTAGTTGAAGCAACAAAAATTGCAAAAGAAAAAGCTCCTGAAATTAAACTTGACGGGGAACTTCAGCTTGACAGCGCTATTGTGGAAAAAGTCGGCGCTCAGAAAGCTCCGGGAAGCCCGGTTGCAGGAAAAGCAAACTGCCTTATATTCCCTGACATTGACGCGGGCAATATCGGCTATAAACTTGTACAAAGATTTGCAGGAGCGGAAGCTTACGGACCTGTTCTTCAGGGAATCGCAAAGCCGGTTAACGACCTTTCGAGAGGATGCTCGGCTGAGGATATTGTAGCTGTTGTCGCAATGACAGCCGTACAGGCGCAGATTAGTAAATAATAAGTATTTTTTGAGATAGAAGGGGAGAATAATAAATGAATATATTAGTATTAAACTGTGGGAGTTCATCATTAAAATACCAGCTTATTGACGGCGATACGGAAAAAGTGCTTGCAAAAGGTCTTTGCGAAAGGATTGGAATTGACGGCAGACTTAAACATGAAGTTCCGGGAAAAGATAAATTTGTATCTGACGAGCCTCTTGCCGACCACACTGTGGCAGTTCAGGCCGTAATCGACGCGCTTTTAGATCCCGACCATGGCGTTATAAAGACTGTAAGCGAGATTAACGCAATAGGACACCGTGTGGTGCATGGCGGCGAATATTTCGCAAATTCTGTTATTATAAACGATGAGGTTAAAAAAGCGCTTGAAATATGCTCGGATCTTGCGCCTCTCCATAACCCTGCCAACCTTATAGGCATTGCGGCATGTGAGAAGCTTATGCCGGGAGTTCCTCAGGTCGGCGTTTTCGACACTGCTTTCCACCAGACGATGCCTGAAAAAGCATACCTTTATGCTATACCTTATAAATACTATGAAAAATATAAAATCAGGAAATATGGTTTCCATGGAACGAGCCACAAGTTTGTTTCACAGGAATGTGCTAAGATGATGAATATTCCTATTGAAGAACTTAAGATTATTACATGCCACCTTGGAAACGGCGGTTCAATCTGTGCCGTAAGAAACGGCGTTTCGGTTGACACTTCAATGGGATTTACGCCGCTTGACGGTATTGCAATGGGTACAAGAAGCGGAAGCGTTGACCCTGCCGCTGTGCTTTACTTAATGCAGAAAGAAAACCTCTCGCCTTCCGAAATGGACAGGATACTTAACAAAGAAAGCGGCGTGCTCGGTATTTCAGGCGTTTCAAGCGATTTCAGGGACATAGAGGAAGCTGAAAGCAGCGGTAATGCAAGGGCTGCTACTGCACTTGACACATTTGCTTACAGGGTTGCAAAAACAATCGGCGAATATGTTGCCGTTATGAAAGGCGTTGACGCTATTGTATTTACGGCGGGCCTTGGTGAAAACAGCGGCGCGACACGCCAGATAATCTGCGATTACCTCAGGTATCTCGGAATTACGCTTGACAGCTATAAAAACAGCCTCAGGGGAGAAGCTATCGAAATCACGACAAAACAGTCAAGGGTTCCTGTTTTTGTTATTCCTACTAATGAAGAACTTGTTATTGCAAGAGATACAAGGGATCTTGTATGTAAATAATTTAAGGTTTCGATAAAGAAATAGTTGACGAATTTACTTGATATATGTATAATACTATAGGTATGACTGTGGGAGTGATTAAATGGTAATTAATATTTCGGAAATATTAAAACAAAACGGCGCAAGCCTGTGCTTTAATATTGAAAAAAATATTTTGAATACAAATAGCTTCCGCGGAATTAATAAGTTTCTGTCGCCTGTAAAGGTTGAAGGAACGGTTACTAATCTTGACGGCGTTTTTAATGTTTTGGCCGACGGTTCAGCAGAGGTTGAATCCGCTTGCGACAGATGCCTTAAACCGGTCAGCTTTAAGCTTGATTTCAAGATTAACGAAAATTTTTCTAATACAGGTAAAGAAAAAGAGGCAGAAACTTTTTCGGGCGACATTATTGATTTGGAAGATGTAGTCAGCCGCGGCATTTTAACCAGCCTCCCGATGAAGGTTGTGTGCAGTGAGGACTGCAAAGGCCTTTGCCCGATTTGCGGCAAGGATTTGAACGACGGCGTCTGCGAATGCAGAACCGACTATATAGACCCTAGATTTGAAAGTTTACGTTCTCTTTTCAAATTGGATGAGGAGGTGTAGAAATGGCTGTACCAAAAGGCAGAGTATCAAAGTCTAAAAGGGATAAAAGGAAAGCCCAGAGCTGGAAAATTGCAACTCCAACATTAGTTGCATGCAGCAAATGCGGCGAGTTAATGATGCCACACAAAGTTTGCAAGGCTTGTGGTTCATATAACAAAAAAGTAGTTTTAGACGTTGAATAATTTATATTTTTTATGGAAAGACAGCATTTGACTGCTGTCTTTTCTGCTATATATCTATATTAATACAATATTTTGCATTTAGGAGGTATTCGTTTATGGAAAATGTTAAAATTGCGGTTGATGCAATGGGCGGTGACAATGCGCCGTTTGAAATTGTAAAGGGCGCTGTGGAGGCTGTTAACGAGTTTGGTTCTAATATTGTTCTTGTCGGCATAGAAAAGACTATAAACGAAGAACTTGCTAAATATAAATATGATAAAAACAAGGTTGAAGTTGTTAACGCCTCAGAGGTTATTTCAACAGACGAAGTTCCGACAAGCGCAATCAGGAAAAAGAAGGATTCGTCAATGGTAGTCGGCCTTAACCTTATTAAAAACGGGCAGGCCGCCGCATTTGTATCGGCCGGAAGCACAGGAGCTCTTTTAACAGGAGCAACCGTTATAATAGGGCGTATTAAAGGTATAGAAAGGCCGGCTCTCGGAACGTGTCTCCCTACGGCAAACGGTTTTACGTTCCTTCTTGACAGCGGCGCAAATGTTGACTGCAAGCCTAATTACCTTGTGCAGTTTGCAAAAATGGCGTCGGTTTATGTTGAAAATGTTATGGGAGTTAAAAATCCCCGTATTGCCGTTGCAAATATAGGGGCGGAAAAAGAAAAGGGAAACGCTCTAGTTAAGGAAACATATGAAATTTTGGAGGAAACCGAAAATATAAACTTTACAGGTAATATTGAGGCAAGGGAAATACCTTTTGGCGGCGCCGATGTTGTCGTATGCGACGGTTTTGTCGGCAACACTATACTTAAACTTTCAGAGGGGTTAAGCCTTGCACTTTTAGGCATTATTAAAAGCGAAATTACGGCGGGGGCTTATAAGTTTGCGGCCATGGCGCTTAAAACGCCTTTCAGGAATATTAAAAAGCGTTTTGATTCCGAAGAAGTTGGCGGAGCCCCGTTTTTGGGCCTCAAATCTCTTGTTGTTAAAGCTCATGGCAGTTCAAAGGCAAAAGGGATAAAAAATGCAATAAAACAATGCGAAATTTTTGTTGAAAATGATATTGTATTAAAAATAGAAGAAAAGCTATAATGTATTGTATAAAAATATTAAAATTTTTTGGAGGTAGTTAAAATATGGATAAGTCACAGGTTATAGCAATCATTGCGGAACAGCTTGGTATATCGGAGTCTGAAATTAATGAGGAAACGGTTTTTGCTGATTTGGGAGCCGACTCGTTGGATTTGTTCCAGATTATTTCTGCTTTGGAAGAGGAATTTAATATTGAATTTGATAATGAAGACGTGGAGAAGATTAAATCTGTAGGCGACGCTGTAGAGTATGTTAAAAACATTGTGGAATAATGCGATGAATAGTACACAGTTACAGGAATTTCAAAAAAGGATTAATTACGGATTTAAAAATCAAAACCTTCTTATGCTGGCTTTTACACATAGTTCATATTCCAACGAGCATAGGCTCGGAAGGCTTGAGTATAATGAACGCTTGGAATTTCTCGGCGATGCGGCGCTGGAATTTATAATCAGCAAATATATATACAAAAGGTTTCCTAATATGCCGGAAGGCGAACTTTCAAAATTAAGGGCAAGCGTAGTATGCGAAGGCTCGCTTGCAAAAAAGGCAAAGGAAATAGGATTTGGTAAACTTCTTTTACTTGGAAAAGGAGAAGAACTAACGGGCGGAAGGGAACGCGCGTCTATACTTGCCGACGCTTTTGAAGCGGTTATTGGGGCGGTATGCTTAGACAGCGGCATAGATGAAGCCGAAAAATATGTGCTTAACTTAATGGGCGGCGTAATTGAAGAACTGAAAGACAGTTTTAGGGATGCCGATTATAAAACAAAGCTTCAGGAAATTTTACAGAAAGAAAGTAAAGAACCGCTTGTTTATTCTATTGTCGGCGAAAACGGTCCGGATCATGTTAAGGAGTTTACAGCCCAGGTTTCGCACTGTGGAAAAACGCTTGGAACGGGAAAGGGCAGGAGCAAAAAAGAAGCGGAACAAAATGCGGCCAACAATGCCTTAAAGAAATTTGACTGAAGATTATTAAGCGGTTAGGGGGATTTTTTATGAAGGCAAGGTATTTAACGCCGGCTGTGACTATTTTTGATGAAAATGGCAAAGTCGATAAAGATGGCAATATTAAGCTTTATGATCACCTTATAAAAGGCGGCATAGACGGCATTGTAATAATGGGAAGCACAGGCGAATTTTTCAACATGGAAATATGTGAAATAAAACGTCTTATTGACATAGCAGCTGAATTTTGCAAAGGCAAAACAAAACTTTACATAGGCACAAGCAGGATGATCGCCGAGGAAACTATAGAGCTTGGAAACTATGCCCTTGATAAGGGAGCCGACGGCGTTATGATTATTTCCCCTTACTATTTCCGGCTTACCGACGACAGTATTGAGAAATACTATGATATAGTTGCCGAAGGAATTAAAGGGAATATATATTTATATAATTATCCTGATATAACGGGGCATGATCTTAAGCCTCAAATTATACTTAACCTTCTAAAAAAACATAAAAATATAGTTGGATGCAAAGACACCATAAGCCTTATATCACACACACGGGAAATTATGAATACGGTTTTGCCGGAATTTCCTGATTTTGAAGTTTACAGCGGATTTGATGAAAATTTTGCTTCGGTTGTTCTGGGAGGGGGGGCCGGCGTTATCGGCGGGCTTTCAAACCTTATGCCGGAACTTTTTGCTGATTTTGTTAAAGCTGTAGGTAATAAAGATTTTGATAAAATGGCCGAATGTCAAAAGATTGTTAATAAAGCAATGAGGATATATACAATAAATTCGCCTTATATACCTGTTATGAAAAGAGCTCTGAATTTAAGAGGTTTAAATATAAGCGAATATGTGACGCCTCCTTTTATCATGCCTGATGAGAACCAGGAGAAAAAACTTGTTGATATTATGAAAGATATTGGTTTGTTGTAACCCTATTGACATAATTTATTTTTATTTCAAACATACATATGGAAAACCCATACTTTCAATTTATTACGAAAGTATGGGTTTTATTATATGATGGAATAACAGCAATTTGTTATTTTCCGGAAATATGAAGATTTTGCATTTTGGAAATTTGACAAAGCTTACAGGAAACTATGAGGCGGCAATCATTTCCTATATGTTTAGTTTGAAGAAAATGCAGAATTTTAATATACCATTTAAAAATAATAGTGGTATAAAAACAGAATAATGTATTTAATTTTCAGTTTCGGATTTATTTTCGACAGTATATTTGGTTATTTTTCTTGATATTGTAGTACGATCGGTTTTAAGCTTTTTTGCAACTGCGGCCGCACTGCCGTATACTTTCATATATTCTTTTATAACTTTGTTTTCGTATTGGTTCATTATTTCTTTTAAAGACATATCTTTTTGAATTTGCGTTTCAAGTGAAATTTCATCTGCCGCGGTTTTAATGCTTATAATTCCCAAAGCCTCAAATGTGTCGCTCAATGTGATTTCGTCGCTGTGGCTTTGTACGATAAGCCGTTCTATTATGTTTCTCAATTCACGGACATTTCCGGGATAATTCATTGAAGAGATATATTGAAGCGCGTCGTAAGATAACTTTTTATTACAATTATACTTTGTATTAAATATATTAACAAAATGTTCGGCTAAGAGAGGAACGTCCTCTTTGCGCTGGCTTAAAGGAGGAACTTTTATTTCTATTACGTTTATTCTGTAATATAAATCTTCTCTGAATTTTTTTTGGGCTATCATGGCTTTAAGCGAAGCGTTTGTCGAGGCTATAAGGCGTACGTTAACATGAATGGTTTTGCTGCCGCCGATTCTCCTGACCTGCTGATCTTGGAGAACGCGCAAAAGCTTTGCTTGTAATGAAATTGGCATTTCTCCTATTTCATCAAGAAGCAGAGTGCCTCCGTCGGCGCTTTCGAAAAGCCCTTTTTTCCCTTTTTTGTCGCTGCCGGTAAAGGCTCCCGGTTCATATCCGAAAAGTTCGCTTTCCAACAGGGACTCCGGTATAGCCGAACAGTTTACTTTTATAAAAGGTTCATCCTTACGCATGCTTTCTTCATGAAGCAAGTTTGCGATTACTTCTTTTCCCGAACCTGTGGGTCCTGTTATAAGGACGGTTGCTTGGGTATTTGCCACTTTTTTAGCCAATTCCACAATATCATGCATTGCGGGGCTTTGGTACACTACACTGCCAAGTCGTCCCAAAGCTTCCTGAAGCTGCTGATATTTATATTCAATCTGTTCTTTGTCTTTTTGGAGTTTTTCTATTGTGTTTTGCGTTTGTACAAGAGTTGTTATGTCAAGCAGATAACTTATGACAAATTTGATATTGCCGTGATTGTCATAAATCGGTTTTGCGCTTACATCATATGATTTTCCGTTGCTGACGACCTGGTGAAGCGTTATCGGACGCTTTTCTTTCAATACTTCGACGGTTGATGAGATAGAGATTAATTTCTGCTCTACAAGGGTTTTCATATATTTGCCAACCCATGTTTCTTTAGGAAGCGATGTAATCCTTGTTTGCGCTTCGTTTACGGCAAGTACAATGCCTTTGCCGTCGGCAATACATATACCGACAAATGGGTTATGTAAAAGCTCGTCGCTTAATTCATACGGAAGATCATAATTGCTTTTGTGCATACTGTACCTCTCTTTCAAAAGTGCATTTTAACAATTTATATGGTTTTGATAAGCATATATAGTAATTATGCAAACTCCAGTTTATTAACCGATACTGCATTGTTATATTGGGGATACATGCAGAATTTTGATTATCTCGTTTAATGATCTTACAATAAAATTTTATCATATAAAAGTGCCTTAAACAATATGTAAGCTGTAAATTATGTATACAGAGGCTCTATGTAGATTAGCGTATTATATGATAATATTGGTTTTAAACGAGCATATTACAAAAAAATATAAGATTCTTATTTCTTAATATGTACTTATTTTAATGTGTGCATATTTGCACAATGATGAAATAATGCACATAAAAAATCATCTTACAGTTACAATATATTTTTAGCAATAAAATAAAATGTGTGCAAAAATGCACATAAAATCGTGGATATAAAAAATATATATAGTGATATTCACAACAAAATTGAGGATGACATAATTTTATATGATGAAAAATTGTTAAATTAAACAATATATCTAGGCGCCGTTTGGCATTATTATTGCTATATTATAAGTGTAATATAAGTAAGGGAGGTATATATTATGAGAATATCAAGAAGTAAAATTTTACCCGGACTGATTGTTATATGGATTGTAGCCTTGGCTATTTATTTCGCTTTTCCGCCTTTGGAGGAAAAACTGCTTGAGGGGCCGCATATTCTGTTTGACTATTTGACATGGCAAAACGGAGCCATAGATAATTGGGGCTACAAAATCCTTTGGATAATCGGGGATTTAACAGAAGGCACGGTACATAAATCTTTAATTGCTTCAATAGGCCTGTTGATTGGCGGGCTTGTTGCCCACAAGCTTTGGCTGAAAAAATCAGACAAAATGGGTAATCCTATATGCGCAAACCTTGGAGTGTTTCCTTGGGTTGTTGCGGCGGCTTTTATAGGGATGACAGTTTCAACATTATTGTACAGCCCTTCTTTAAAAAACGGTTGGATGCCTACATTCCTTCCGGGATGTACTATACCTGCCGCATTAGTATTTATGTATGGCGGGGGATGGACTGTTGCGTTAACAGGCGGTATTATTTCGGGAATAGTACAGTTTCCAATGGGATGTTTCGGAATTAAAATTGCAACCATGCTTGGCCTTCCCAGTATTTCGGGAAATGCCATTTTCGGCATGGCTATTGCCGGCATTCTGATTATGGAATTTGTCAGGCTGCTTCCGTGGATGAAGCCTATTATAAAAGCCAAAGAAGAAGAAAAGAAAAAAGCCGCGGCTGCGCCTTTGCCTGAATTAAAAGCCGGAGAATTGCCTCCGCTGCCTCCTACTGTTGGAACAGGAGTTGGCTGGATGACTCGCCGAACGTTATCCGACTTTACTGAAATTTATTTTATGGGCAATGAAATAGCCGGCGCCGGCCTTATATTGGGCTTGATTATAAGTTGGGTTATGAATCCGGCGCATCCATGTTACGGAGGTTTTACATTTACATCGGCAATTTTGGCATCGCAGCTTATGGGAACTTCGCTTGCTATATTTGTGCATTATGATAAGTGGCAGAAATTTGGGTGGTATAACACATTTACTGCCAGCCTTGCACAGGGGGCTTTTGTAATGACATTCGGAACATCATTGCCGATTATAATAATAGGGGCGCTTATGTCTTCATTCCTATGCCCGCTTTTTGCAGCGGCGTTAAGCGGAAAATTGACGCGGTATCACGGCGTTGTGGGAGGTACGGGCGGTATGGGTATTGCGATTGCCATTGAAGCCGTTATTATTAAGCTTATAATACCGTATCTGCCTATTTGATTTTCATTTCGTACAATTCACAAGACAAATTTTTTAAAGACTATGTAAACAGAATGTATTAATCCCGCTTTTAACAGGCGGGATTTTTTATGCAGATTAGAAGGCGGATTGAAATTATTATTTTATTATTGTAAATAAATATTGTGTAAAAAGGGTATTTTGATATTATAAGCTGTTATAACCAATTAAACTTTTGGATTTGTATTAAAATATGATTTTAATTATGAAATGCGGTTGGAATAAAATGTTCATGAAATATTGCATTATATTATAATTTTAGTCAATAAAAAATAATAATTTGCGTATATAATAATTTTTTTTAATGCATAAAATCAAATACATCTTATGCGCTGTTTTAATTTATATATATTTATTAATTTATTATAAAAAACGTCGATATTCACAAAAAAAATTGGTAATAAACTATAAAATAATACGATTTTTAGGCAGATTTAATGCAAAAGCCGTCACTCAAAATAGAATGTATTCATCAGATGAACATAATCAATTTATTTACGGTTTTATGCTGAATGTTTGTGACAGAAATACATTGACTAAAAAATTTTTTATCTATATAATGAACATATGGATTTGTAAGTTTTGTAAATTGTTTGAATCATGAAATATTTTAAGGAGAAGCACATGGACGCTTTTGATATTATAGGGCCGATTATGGTTGGGCCTTCAAGCTCTCACACGGCCGGCGCGTCAAGGATCGGCAAATATGCATATACGTTTTTAGGAGAACGCGCCGTAAAAGCCGATATTTATTTCAGCGGCTCTTTTGCCAAAACATATAAAGGGCACGGAACAGACAAAGCTGTTATTGCCGGTATTTTGAATATGGATACCGATGATATAAGACTTAGAAACAGCCTTGAAATTGCCGAAGAGAGCGGACTTAAATTTACTTTTTATGAAACGGATATTGAAGGAGCGCATCCGAATACAGTTTTAATTGAACTTACCGGCGAGAGCGGGAAATATGTTTCGGTTCAGGGGGCGTCTGTAGGAGGCGGAAACATTCTTATTACCAAAATAGACGATACCGCTGTAAGCATAAACGGAAAAGCTACAACAATAATAGTCCACCATATGGATGTGCCCGGTATGATTTCTGACGTTACGAATATACTTGCAAGGCGCGGCGTTAACATAGGAAGGTTTGAGCTTAGAAGAAGCCGCAAAGGCGGCATTGCAGTTATGGTGATTGAAATTGACGGCGATATAAATCCGTCTGTAAATGAGGCTATAAAGAACTTTCCTAACGTAACGGGTTCTACAATATTAAAAGCAATTTAATAATCTATGAGGAGGAAAAATATGAAATATGACTCCATAGCTGAAATTGTGCGTCTTGCCGAAGAGAGCGGAAAGAATATATCAGATTTAGTTATAGAAGAACAGGCGCTGTCGCTTGAAACGACTCAAGAAGAAATTTTCAACCGGATGAAAAAGGCTCTTGAAGTTATGAAGGAAGCAGTTTTGGAAGGAGTAGATCCGGACAAGCGTTCTGCAAGCGGATTAACGGGCGGAAGCGCATACAAAATGAAAAAACAGGTTGACGGCGGCAGAAATATATGCGGAAAAATATTTGGCGAAGCTATGGTGAAAGCTCTTGCCGTTTCCCAGACAAATGCATGCATGGGCAGGATCGTGGCAGCCCCTACGGCCGGAAGCTGCGGAATACTTCCGGGAGCGCTTCTGACAATAATGGAAGATCGTGGGCTGGATGATGATACTGTAGTAAAGGCGCTGTTTACGGCGTCGGCTTTTGGTATGGTTATAGCCAATAATGCAAGCATTTCCGGAGCTGAAGGCGGATGTCAGGCTGAGTGTGGAAGTGCGAGTGCGATGGCGGCGGCCGCCCTTGTTGAAATGTGCGGAGGCAGCCCGCAAATGGCATCCGATGCTTGCGCAATATCATTAAAAAATATATTGGGCCTTGTATGCGATCCGGTTGCAGGCCTTGTAGAGATACCTTGTATAAAAAGAAACGCCATGGGCGTTGCCAATGCTTTTGTCGGGGCAGAGCTTGCTCTTGCAGGCATAGAAAGCGCTATTCCGGCTGACGAGGTTATTTTGGCTATGAAGAAGATAGGAAATTCTATGCCATCGGCATTAAGGGAAACGGCAGAAGGAGGTTTGGCCGCAACGCCGACAGGCCGTGAACTGTGTAAAAGGGTTTTTGGTTAAAGTTATTATTGGAAACTAACTGTAAATGGAGGTAATGTAAATGATTTCATTAGAAATGCTTTATGATGCGCAGCGCGTATTACGGGATGTGGCAAGGTTAACGCCGGTATCTTCCGCTCCGAAAATCGGAGAAAATATTTATATTAAAGCCGAAAACCTTCAGCTGACCGGTTCTTTTAAACTTAGGGGGGCATATTACAAAATACACAGCCTTTCTGCAGAAGAAAAGGAACACGGAGTTATTGCATGTTCGGCGGGAAACCATGCGCAGGGAGTTGCTTTGTCGGCTTCGAAAGCGGGAATTAAATCTATTATTTGCATGCCGGAAGGGGCGCCTTTATCAAAGGTGGAAGCTACCAGGAATTATGGGGCTGAAGTCGTGCTTGTTCCGGGAGTATATGACGACGCATATGCGAAAGCAGTGCAGCTTGTTGAAGAAAAAGGCTATACCTTCGCCCATCCGTTCAATGACGAAAGAGTTATTGCAGGGCAGGGGACAATAGGCCTTGAAATACTTAACCAGCTTCCGGATGTGGATGTCGTGGTTGTACCAATTGGCGGGGGCGGGCTTATAAGCGGTATTTCATACGCGATTAAAGCTATTAAGCCTGAATGTAAAGTTATAGGCGTTCAGGCGGCCGGAGCTCCAAGTATGTATAATTCAAGAAAAAACGGGGCTGTAACAGAGCTTGACAGCGTTTCAACCATTGCCGACGGCATAGCGGTTAAAAAGCCGGGTGATTTGACGTTTGAGCTTTGTCAAAAATATGTTGATGACATCGTAACTGTGAGTGAAGATGAAATCGCAACAGCAATACTTACATTGATGGAAGGGCAAAAAACTGTTGCTGAAGGCGCGGGGGCAACCTCAGTTGCAGCCGTTATGTTCAATAAAATCGATGTTAAAGGCAAGAAGGTTGTATGTGTAGTTTCAGGAGGCAATATCGACGTCAGTATTCTATCAAGGGTTATAACAAAAGGCTTGACAAAGTCAGGACGTATTGCTGAATTCACAACGAAGGTTATGGATAAGCCGGGCCAGCTTATTAACCTTTTACAGGTTGTTTCGAAAACAGGCGCAAATGTTATGAGCGTTGTACATGAGAGGGAAGATGAAAAATCTGAAATTAATTCATGTGTTGTGACTATGGTTTTGGAAACAAGGAATATGGAACATGTTAAAGAGATACGCAGCCTGCTGAAATCTAAAGGATATGAAGTTTTTTGATATTTTACATGTTGTTTATTTTGATTGAGAAGGAGGGAGTTGTGGGCGAAATAAATTATGTGCCCACAGCGGAATTTTATGGAGAAAGAAAAAAAGAAAATAGGGTTGCTTCCTAAGCTTATTATAGCTATTATTTTGGGTATCGTGATCGGCATGCTTTCAAAAGAAGTGCTTAATACTGACGTTATAATAAGGCTTGGCGCTACTTTTAACGGGATTTTCGGTAATTTCCTTAACTTTGCGATTCCATTAATTATTATAGGATTTGTTGTTCCTGGTATTGCGGATCTTGGAACAGGCGCGGGAAAAACTCTTGCGCTTACAGCGCTTGTTGCATATATTTCAACAATTATGGCAGGCTCTATTGCCTACTTTACAGATACTGCTATTTTCCCGAGTTTCCTTGAAGTAGGTTCGATTGTTATGGACAATGCGCAGAATGCGGAAGAAACAATGCTTTCCGGATTTTTCCAAATTGAAATGCCTCCGGTAATGGAAGTTATGACAGCTCTGCTTATTGCATTTACATTGGGCCTTGGAATTGCAGTTACTGACAATAAGCCTTTGAGGGATGTATTTAATGGGCTTCAGGATATTATAACCAAGCTTGTAACAAGCATAATTATTCCTCTGCTTCCTTTCCACGTTTACGGTATATTTGCAAACCTTACATTTGCAGGCACTGTATTTGAGATTATGACAGTATTTATAAAAGTGTTTGGTATTATACTTATACTTCATTTTGCTATATTAATTATCCAATATACAATAGCAGGCGCTGTTGCAAAGAAAAATCCTTTTATGCTTATCAAAAATATGATACCGGCATATTTTACGGCGATTGGCACACAGTCGTCGGCAGCGACAATACCTGTTACGGTAGACTGTACGAAAAAGAACGGAGTTGTAGACCGTATTGCCGAATTTGTATGCCCGCTTTGCGCTACAATACATCTTTCGGGAAGTACAATTACGCTTACGAGCTGCTCTATTGCTATAATGCTTCTTAACGGCTGGGATGTTTCTTTCGGTTCTATGCTTCCGTTTATTTTAATGCTTGGCGTTACTATGGTTGCGGCTCCCGGAGTTCCGGGCGGAGCGGTTATGGCGGCGCTTGGTATACTTGAATCAATGCTCCACTTTAACGAGCCTATGCTTGCGCTTATGATTGCCCTTTACATAGCTCAGGACAGCTTCGGTACTGCATGCAACGTAACGGGTGACGGAGCTATAGCCGTGTTTATGGATGCTATATCAAGTAAAGAGGAAAAAGCACAATAATTTTGACTGATTAACTTTTGCCCCTGTATTAGAAGTATGTATTTGGATTTTGGCAGTAAAATTAAAGCAGGCCGCCTGTTTTTAAGCAGGCGGCTTTTTATGCGCTTAAAATAAATAATATGAGAGTACGTTTGTTAACAGATTATCTTGATGAAGTTTTAATACATATAATTTTAACAATATTTTTTGTCCATAAAACAGATTTTTAAAGCTGTAATACAGGTTAATATTGCTAAAAAAAAGCGCCATTTTTATATGTATTTTTGCATTTTATATATTTACGGTAAATATGGTGTAATGATATAATTGTTAACACAAAGCTACATGATTTTACTTTAAAATAATATAAATTAGGCGGTGTAAACAATGAAATTTACGAAAATGCAGGGATGTGGAAACGACTATGTTTATATAAACTGCTTCGAGGAGAATGTTGAAGATCCTTCAGCTCTGGCTGTTAAAATGAGCAACAGGAATTATGGTGTAGGCAGCGACGGCCTTATACTTATATGCCCAAGCGACGAGGCGGATTTCAGGATGAGAATGTTTAATGCGGACGGTTCTGAATCTGAAATGTGCGGAAACGGTATAAGATGTGTCGGCAAATATGTATATGACAGGGGGCTTACCGACAAAACTACGGTATCCATAAGCACGCTTGTCGGGATTAAAATATTGGAACTAAATGTTATTGACGGAGCGGTGGATACTATACGGGTAGATATGGGCGAACCTGTTTTTAAAGCTGAAAAAATACCCGTTTCTGAAGGCGGGAATGAAATCGTTAGGAAAACTATACAGGCATGCGGGGAAAATTTTAAATTTACATGCCTTTCAATGGGAAATCCCCATGCAGTGACATATGTAGAAAACATAAAAGATTTTGATGTTGAAAAATACGGAAGCGTTATTGAGAATGATAAGTTTTTCCCAAACAGGGTCAATGTGGAGTTTGTTGAAAAAGTAAACGATAATTATTTGAAAATGAGGGTTTGGGAACGCGGCTCAGGGGAAACGCTGGCATGTGGGACAGGAACATGCGCCTGTGTGGTGGCGTCGGTTTTAAATGGGTTATGCGGCAGGAGAACGGAAGTTGAACTTCTCGGCGGCAACTTAATGATTGAATGGAACGAAGAAAATAACCGCGTATATATGACAGGCCCGGCCCGCTATTCATTTGACGGCGTCTGGCTTGCATAGCTATAAATTAACGGCGGAATTGTTCTGCCGGCGGTTTTATCAGAATTTTAAAAAGGGGGATTTTAAATGGCTGATAGTTATATTCAAGGGCTTATAGCCGAGAGAATCGGCGGGGACAAATTCGGAAAGGATACTGTCCTTTATAAGTTTGAGAAAATTAAAAGGGCAAAGCGCGCGGCAATGGCGGCTTACCCGGGTGTGGAAATTATTGACATGGGCGTCGGCGAACCTGACGACATGGCCGATGCAGGCGTTATTGCGGAGCTTGCAAAACAGGCGGCAGTTTGGGAAAATAGGGGTTATACAGATAACGGCCGCGAGGATTTTCAGAAAGCCGCTGCAAAATATATGAACGACATATATGGGGTTAAAGGAATTGATCCGTATACACAGGTTATACATTCGATAGGTTCAAAACCGGCGCTTGCAATGATTGCACAGGCGTTTATAAATCCGGGAGATATAACTATTATGACAATTCCCGGCTATCCTGTAATAGGAACTATGACTTCATGGCTTGGCGGTAAAGTTTATAAGCTTCCTTTGCTTGAAGCCAACGGATTTTTGCCTGAATTATCTTCCATACCGGAGGATGTTGCAAAAAAAGCAAAGCTTTTGTATATAAATTATCCTAATAATCCGACTGGGGCATTTGCGTCAAAGGAATTTTATAATGAAGTTATTTCTTTTGCTAAGAAATATAATATAGTTGTGGTTCAGGATGCCGCATATGCCGCTTTAACATTTGACGGAACAAAGCCGTTAAGTTTTCTGAGTGTCGATGGCGCAATGGATGTGGGCATAGAGATACATTCCCTCAGCAAGGCTTTCAACATGACGGGATGGAGGATGGCGTTTGTAACAGGTAATCCGCTTGTAGTTAAAGCTTTTGCGGCTGTTAAAGACAATAATGACTCAGGGCAGTTTAATGCAATACAGCTTGCAGGCAAATATGCTTTGGAGCATACTGAAATAACGTCGGAAACGGCAAAAAAATATTCAAGACGCCATGACATGCTTGTGGAAGTTCTTAATAAATTGGGCTTTAAAGCAAAAAAGCCGAAGGCTTCATTCTATTTATATGTTAAAATACCAAAGGGAATTAAAGGTGGAATTGAGTTTAAAAATGCAGAAGAATTCAGCCAATATCTTATAAAGGAAAAGCTGATTTCAACAGTGCCATGGGATGATGTGGAGCCATATGTTCGTATGTCGGTTACATTTGTTGCAAAAACAGAAGATGAAGAAAAAGGGGTTATTGACGAGATATATAGAAGGCTTTCCGATACGGAATTTATTTTCTGATTAAACTTTAGAAATTGAAACATTAGTGTGTATGTTAATATACAATAATATATAAAAGTGTGCATTAAAGTCTGAAAAAACGGATAAGAATTAGCTTATCCGTTTTTTCACTATTCATAATGTGGAACAAAAACGGTAGGAAATATGGATAATGAATAAATTATGCTATGCAAACATACAAAAAAGAGATATACTAAGAGGGCTGGAAAGGAAGTGGTAAGGTGGCTAAGGAAAGAGAACTTCATGCAACGCAAGAAAAGGCAGAGAGGGTTATACTTGTTGGTTGCGATTTGGAAACGGAGGGGATGGATATAGATTCATGCCTTGACGAATTGGCAGAACTTGCTGCAACGGCCAAGGCTGAAATGGTCGGTAGGATAATACAAAAAAGGGACAGGCCGCATCCCGGCCATTATTTAGGGACAGGTAAGATAGAGGAACTGAAATTAATGATAAATGCATTGGACGCTACAGGCATAATTTGTGACGACGAATTGACGCCGGCGCAGATTAGAAATATGGAAAAACTCCTTGAAACTAAAATAATGGACAGGACAATGGTAATACTTGATATTTTTGCTTCAAGGGCCTCTTCGAGCGAAGGAAAAATACAGGTTGAACTTGCGCAATTAAAATACAGGCTTTCAAGGCTGACAGGTTTGGGTGCTTCATTATCACGTCTCGGCGGCGGAATTGGAACGCGCGGGCCTGGTGAGAAAAAACTGGAAGTTGACAGGAGATATATAAAAGATCGTATCTCTGAACTCAAAGGAGATTTGGAAGATGTAAGAACGCACAGGGAACTTTTACGCTCCCAAAGGGAGAGGAAAGGAATGCCGACAGTGTCTCTTGTCGGATATACAAACGCCGGCAAAAGTACTATTTTAAACGGCCTTACAGATGCCGGAGTGCTTGAAGAAGATATGCTTTTTGCAACTTTGGATACGACTACAAGAAATGTTAAGCTTCCGGGAGGAACAAATATACTTCTTTCTGATACAGTCGGTTTTATACAGAAACTTTCACACCACCTGGTAGAGGCGTTCAAGGCTACTTTGGAAGAACTTAAATATGCAGATGTGCTTTTGCATGTAGTTGACGCTTCAGATCCTGGAAGGCAGCATCATATGGAGGTTGTGTATAAAACGCTTAAAGAACTTGGATGCGATGATAAGCCTGTTATTACTATATTTAATAAAATGGATAAAGATGTTGAACTTCCCGTTCCGGCAGACAAATATTGTAAAACTTCCATAAAAATTTCCGCAAAAAATAAAAAAGACTTGCAATTTTTGAACGAAACTATTGAAAACGTATTAAAATCTTATAGAAGTACAGTGAAGATTTTAATTCCATATACGGAAGGCAATTTATTGTCGCTGTTACATGGAAGGTGTGAAATAGTATCGGAAGAGCATACGACTGAAGGTACCGTTATAGAAGCATATGTTAATGATGAAACGAAAAGCAGATTTAATAATTATATCATAAGATGACTTTTAAGACACAAATGGTGGCTTTTGGTAAAGGTTTACAATATCCTTATCATAATATGCGAAAAATGACGCAAACTTTGTGTAGAATTTAATTGGAAAAAGATGTATAATGCATTTAAGCTTTTATGGAGCTAAGACATTTGGGGAGGTAGATTTTTTTGCTAGAAGCATTAGAAGCAAGGTTTGTGAAAGATGAGGTAAACGATTTCCGCATTAACTATTATATTTTGGAAGACAATGGTTATTATGGGATCGGGGCAGAGAAGGTACAAAATGACACAGTCGTGGATAAGGATAATATTAGGTGTATTTTTGAAACAGAAAAAGAAGCTTTAGGCCTGATTAGGACGTTGGCCGATAACACCGTTACGCCGTTTGTACTTGCGGAAGTGATTGATGAATTAATGAATTGAAGTTAGCTTTATCAGAGAAAGAAAAGTAAATAACCATGTATATTAAAACATTTAATATACATGGTTATTTTTTACATAAATGGTTTATTGATATTGCTGTAATATATATAAATCAATGTATACGCTATCAGAATAATGTTTAAAAGCGACATTATTGTGAGAAGGAACCTAAGTTTGCTGTTTCTTGTCTGTGGCAGGCATACATATACGACATTGTAAAAAACAGGCGCCAGAAGCATGCCGCAGCCGATAAAGAATATCCAGACAATTGCTGAAATAGGTATAAATTCCGAGGCAAAAAGAGCGGCACAGTTTACAATAAATGTTGCGGTAAAGTGTTTTTTTGCAGTTTTTATGTCGTTTAGTTCCGATTGGGAATCGCTGTGTGAAGAAAGAAGTTTCATTTGTGCTTTATTAAGTAAAATTGATAAGACAAATCCAATAACCCATAGTGTAATTGCCCTTGCAAATCCGCTCATATATGTGCCTCCAATATCGTTTATCTATATACATTATATAAAAAAGATAGGCATTGTCAACTTTTATATTCGGCAGTCGGTGTGTTTTTGAAGCAACTGCATATTGATTTTTAATAGTAGGATATTTTTGATATATAAGGATATTATGTTTATATGAAAACGGTTTTGAAATTAGATTTAAAAACAGCATTTTTTCCGGCATATTCCATTGAAATTAAAGACAAAAATACTTATAATTAGCATATAAGTTTAAAATAAGGAGAAGGATAATGAAAAAAATAATTGGTTTTATGCTTACTTTATCAATGGCTTTCGGCGGTATAGCCATGCCTGTTCAGGCGGCTGAGGAAGAGATGAGGGGCGTTTGGGTCGCAAGCGTCTATAACATAGATTTCCCCTCAGTTTCGAATGTCGGGAATGTTTCAGCCCAAAAGGCCGAATTTTCGGAAAAACTTGACAGGTATAAAGCGGCCGGACTTAATACGGTTATAGTCCAGATAAGGCCGAAAAACGATGCGCTTTATAACTCTGAAATAAATCCATGGAGCGATGTGCTTACAGGCTCGCAGGATGGGTATCCCCAGTATGATCCTCTTGAATATATGGTTGAGGAAACGCATAAGAGAGGAATGAAAATCCATGCATGGCTCAATCCATACAGGGTAACTACGTCCGGAACAGACGTAAGCGTGCTTGCTGATAAAAATGCCGCAAAGAAGCACCCTGACTGGCTTATATCGCATAATAATGCATTGTATCTTAATCCGGCTTTGGAAGAAGTTCAGGATTTTATATGCGACACCGTGGAAGAGATACTCGTTAATTATGACGTAGACGGAATACATTTTGACGATTATTTTTATCCTGACAAGTACCCGCTTACAAACGGCGACGGGGACGGTCCTGAGGCAGATCAAAGACGCGAAGATATTAACAGCCTTATAAGAAAAGTTCATGAAACAGTAGAAATGTATGGAGACAACGACGTTGAGTTCGGCGTAAGCCCGGCCGGTATATATAAAAATACAGTGGATTTCAAAGGATCGCAGACTTATTATAACGGTTATGCCGATACTCTTGAATGGATTGAGAATGGTTGGGTAGACTATATTGTACCTCAAATTTATTGGGAAACAAACCACTCAACAGCTCCTTATGAAGAGGTTGTAAAATGGTGGGACAAACAGGTTGAAGGCACGGACGTGGAACTTTACATAGGCGAAGGCCTGTATAAAGACGTTATTGCCGGAGAAATAGGCAGTCACCTTGAAATATGCGGAAAATATGACAACGTATCCGGAAATATTTATTACAGCTCAAAAGATCTGCTCAACAACAGACAGGGGGCATATGATACGTTAAAAACAGCATATGCGGAAACTCATATCGAAAATGATACTCAGAATCAGACAAAACCAAATGTTCCTGTAAAAACGGTAAACGCAAAGTATTCAAAATCTTCCGTTATGGTTAACGGTGTGGAAAAAACGCTTGAAGCGTATAATATCGACGGTTATAATTATTTTAAACTGCGCGACTTGGCGTATGTGCTGAACGACACAGACAAGCAGTTTGATACCGTATGGGATGAAGATAAGCAGTCTATAACATTATCTCTTGGGGAAAAATATACTGAGGCAGGCGGCGAGCTTGAGGCCGGCAACGGCAGCGACAAAACTGCCGCAGTTTCAAATGCAACGCTTTATGTTAATAATTCCCCTGTAGAATGTGAGGCGTATAATATAGACGGAAATAATTTCTATAAGCTTAGGGACGTTGCAAAAGCAGTTGACTTCGGCGTTGTTTGGAACAATGAGCTTAACGCTATAGGAATAGTAACTCTTGTCGGGTACAGCGAATAAAGGTTTAAGCGGCCGTCGGTTAACATAATCGGCGGCTTTTTAGTGGAATTTTATTTTAAAGTATGGTAAAATATTTTTCATATTTTTATTTTGGAGGTAAAAGCATGATTAAAGAAAAAGAGCACTTTAATGGAAGCCAAAATTATGTTGCAAGCGAACAGCTTATGAGATCGGTAAATATTGCAATGGCGCTTGAAAAACCGCTTTTGATAAAAGGCGAGCCGGGAACGGGAAAAACTATGCTTGCAGAGGCTATCAGCAAAGCGCTTGATAAAGAACTTATTATATGGAATATTAAATCCACAACAAAAGCTCAGGACGGGCTTTATGTATATGACGTTGTCCAAAGGCTTTATGACAGCCAGTTTGGGGGAGAAGGCGTAGACGATATTAAGAAGTATGTTAAGCTTGGAAAACTCGGAGAAGCTTTTAACTCGGAAAAACAGGTAATACTTTTGATTGACGAGATTGATAAGGCGGATCTTGAGTTCCCTAACGACCTTTTGTGGGAACTTGATAAAATGGAATTTTATATCCCTGAAACAAAAGAAACGATAAAAGCTAAACAAAGGCCGATTGTAATTATAACTTCCAATGCGGAAAAAGAACTGCCGGATGCGTTTTTAAGAAGGTGTATATTCCATTATATAGAATTTCCGTCGCAGGAACTTATGGAAGAAATTGTTAAGGTGCACTTTGACAGCCTTGACGAAAAGCTTCTTGCGCAGGTTATGGATACTTTCTATTGGATAAGGGAAATGGACATACAGAAAAAACCAAGCACTTCTGAAGTTATCGACTGGATTCAGGCTTTGGAAATAGGGGGAGTATCTCCTGAACTTATTAAGAAAGAAGTTCCTTTTGCGGGCGTGCTGCTGAAGAAAAATGAGGATCTTGAGACGCTTGAAAGAGTTAAAAGAAGATTCAAATATTAAATAAGGAGTGAAAGCTATGTTTACCGCCTTTTTTTATTTGCTGAGGGCAAAGGGGCTGAAAGTTTCGCTTAATGAATGGCTTACACTTATGGAAGCTTTGGATAAAGGGCTTGCGTATTCAAGTTTTACTTCGTTTTATTATCTTGCAAGGAGTATTTTGGTTAAAAGCGAAACGGAGTTTGATAAATTTGACGGGGCGTTCCTTGAATTTTTTAAAGACATAAAATATTTTGAGGAAATTCCAAAGGAGCTTATGGATTGGCTTAACAATCCGAAAGAGAAAAAAGACAATTATGATAAGGCGCAGGATGAGTATAATTTAAGTCTAAGCCATGAAGAAATTCAAAAAATGCTGCTTGAAAGGTTAAAGGAGCAGGACAGCGAACATAACGGCGGCAAATATTGGATTGGCACGGGAGGAATGTCCGTTTTCGGAAACAGCGGCAATGCTTCAAACGGTATAAGGGTAGGCGGAAAAAGCATGCGGCGAAGCGCTATGCAGGTTGCAAGCGAACGTAATTTCAGGGACTTCAGGAATGATACTGTGCTTGATACAAGACAATTTCAAATGGCTTTCAGGCGTTTAAGACAGTTTTCAAGCAGGGTTGACGCGCCTAAAACCGAACTTGATGTTGACGGAAGCATTGATGAAACATGCAATAATGCCGGAAATTTGAAGCTTGTATATGGAAGGCCCAGACAAAACACGGTTAAAGTGCTTTTGCTTATGGACAGCGGCGGTTCAATGGATTTTTACAGCGGACTTTGCAGTTCATTGTTCCAAGCTGTAAGCAAATCAAGCCATTTTAAGGATTTGAAGGTTTATTATTTCCATAATTGTATATATTCAAAATTGTATACCGATCCTTACTGTATCCCGGGAAATTGGATTGATACCGAATGGGTGCTGAAAAATATAAGCGGCGATTATAAGGTTATTATAGTGGGCGATGCATCAATGGATCCGAGCGAACTTTTGGGAAGGAGCTATTACAATTACGGCGCGAGAACTGAGGTTACCGGAATGGAATGGCTTAAACGGTTCCAAAGCAAATATGAAAATATGGTTTGGCTTAATCCTATAGTTGAAATCGAGTGGAGATCCTCATTCTGGATGCAGACATATAACATAATTAACAATGAGTTTGATATGTACCCGCTTACTGTTAACGATTTGGAAAGAGCTCTTAAAAAACTTATTGCCGCAAGATAACATGCCGTATACTTTTGGACAGGCACGGTAGAGTCTGTCCAAAAGCAGCGGCTTTTATTGTTTTAATTCAAAATGGTTTTTATTAAATGATAAAAGCCCTTCGTCTCGAAGTTTACAAAGTTCGTTTGACATTGCGCTCCTGTCAACGGAAAGGTAGTCGGCAAGCTGTTGTCTGTTAAATGGTATAACGAATGAAGATGAATTATATTTGACAGACTGTGATGAAAGATATGAAAGAAGTTTTTCGCGTGTCGTTCTTTTTGATATATGTTCCATTTTTCTTGTAAGAAGTATGTTTTTTTTTGCAAGTATCGTTAACAGGTTTTTGATAATTGCCGCCTGAACTTTGCATGAAGGGGCCTGTGCAGATATAACTGTTCTGACGTCAAGAAATAATATTTCTGTTTTTTCTGCGGCTACGGCGCTTACCGAAAGAGGTTCGTCGGGTATGCACGCATACGACTCGGCAAAAATATCTCCTGTTCCGATTTCGGAAATTATTGTCCTGTTTCCCCAAAAATCTTCGTTTATAATATAAATTTTACCTGAAAGTATAATGCCGAGGGAAGAAGCGAAATTTCCGCTTGTTAAAATAAAAGTTTCTTTTTCAAAGGTTTTTCTGTTTACAAATGAGCTTTTAATGAAATCCTCGGCGTCTTTTTTATCTATCCCTTTAAAAAGCGTTTGATTTAATATGTCCATAAATATTCCTTTCTGTTGTTTTTACAACCGATTTACAGAAGAAATTGTAGTATAGTTTAGCCATAAAGTCAATTAATTAAAAAACTTTGAGGGGGATAAATATGATTAGGAAAATTATTGAAATAAATGAAAACAAATGCAACGGATGCGGAATATGTGCGGAAGCCTGTCATGAAGGCGCTATAGGAATGGTAGACGGTAAGGCGAAGCTTTTAAGGGACGATTATTGCGACGGGCTTGGGGACTGCCTTCCGGCTTGTCCTACCGGGGCTATTTCCTTTGTGGAAAGGGAAGCGGCGGCATATGACGAGGAAGCTGTTAAGCGCAATAAAACAAATAAAACTTACGGAAACTCAAATTCAGGCTGTAAAGGCAGCGCGGCAAAAACAATATCAAGGAATATTGAAGAAAACGGCCGAAAATCTGAAGAAGTTATATCCCAGCTTATGCAGTGGCCGGTGCAGATTAAACTTGTTCCCGTTAAAGCGCCGTATTTTGACGGGGCAAATCTTCTTGTGGCCGCCGATTGCGCCGCATTTGCATTTGGCGATTTTCATAGGAAATTTATGAAAAACAAAATCACTGTTATAGGCTGTCCTAAACTTGACGGAGTCGATTATTCTGAAAAACTTACTTCGATAATAGCTGAAAATGATATTAAAAGCGTTACTGTTGTGAGAATGGAAGTTCCGTGCTGCGGCGGGATAGAAAATGCCGTAAAAACTGCTCTTATGAACAGCGGTAAGTTCATACCATGGCAGGTGGTTACGATTACAACTGACGGAAGAATAAAAGAATAGTAATAAATATACCTTAAAATTAATATTATTGCAGACAAGCGGGAAACATGGTATTTTCCCGCTTTAGTTATATGTACTTTTATGTATAACAGTATATTTAGAAGATAAAGATTTTATTACTATATAAATTATTTTTCGTTGGATTTGCACAATTACGGAATGCAGAGAATATATTGTGTAATAAAAAATTTTTGGAGGAAGAAAATGAAAAAAAATAAGGTTTTGTTGTGTATTTTTTCATCACTTCTGCTCATTTCCGCATGTTTTACAGGATGTACAAAGGACGAAGAACTTACTGAGGTGAGGCTTAATGAGGTTGTTCACTCGATTTTTTATGCCCCGCAATATGTTGCGATGGAAAAAGGCTTTTTTGAAGAAGAGGGCCTTTCAATAACTCTTGATGTGGGGCAGGGAGCCGACAAATCAATGACAGCTTTGCTTTCAGACAGCGCGGATATTGCCCTGCTCGGTACGGAAGCCGGCATATACGTTTATAATGAAGGCAAAGAAGGGTATCCGAAAGCGTTTGCTCAATTAAACTGATGAAAACGGATTATATATAATAATATATTTGAATTGTCCCGTTTTCCATATCCAGTAAAATTTTCGATATAAACTGTTTTGCCAGGCAGTTGCGTTCTTCAATGGGAATTGAAGCAGCTGACAGAATACTATAAAGATTTAAAGGCGAAGGCAGGCTGTGTTTTTGGCAGTTTATTTTCAATTCTTCAAGCTTTTTATATATTATATCTTCTTCTTTTAAAATCAAATTTTTATTGCGGCTGTATTCTTCCAAGCTGTCTACATTTGAGAAATATGCTTTTTCCGCAAGAATTTTTTTTCTGGATATGTTTTCTAACTGCTTTTTTAAATTATCGGCAATTTGGTTTTCGGATTTTACGGCAGGCATACAGTTAATTTTTATAGTGTCTGGTATTTTTAAATCATTTTTGACTGTTTCTAAGATTAATTTTTCAATTTTTTTGCTTGATATGGTTTTTTGGAAGTCTTTATCGTCTTTCAGACAGTGGGTACATTCAAATGCGCTGTATTTTCCTTTGTTATATTTATGGAGAATAAGAGGAAAGCCGCATTTGTTGCAGTATACGAGCCTGTAAAGCCAGCTGCTTATATTTTTGGCTTTTTCGCCGACAGGCGAAGCGTTTGAATCCAGTTTTTTTACAGCGGAAAGATGTTCCTCAACTGAAACAATGGGCGTATGGGAACCGTTTGATATTATCCACTCATTTTCGGGATTTGGGGAAGTTTTATTTGATGAAATGTAATTGTATCTTGTAAGTCCGGCGTACACAGGGTTTTCCAAAAGATATTTTATGGTACAGTTACGCCACAAACCTCCGTTTTTTGTTGTTATTCCGTTGTCATTCAGATATCTTGAAATATATGTAAGGCTTTTGTTATGCGACAGGAATAAATCGAATATTTTTCTCACCGTTTCCTCTTCAGAATTGTTTATAACAAGGTTCTTATTGATGAGATCGTATCCGAAAGGAGGTTTTCCGATATGTTCCCCCCGTCTTGCTTTTTCAAACATTCCCTTTTTAACTTCGTCGGAAAGGTTAAGGCTGTAGTATTCGGCCATCGCTTCAAGCATAGATTCAAGTATAATTGAGAATTTATCGTTTTCTATATGCTCGGTTATGCTTATAACTTTTATTCCGTATTCCTTGCGAAGAAGGGATTTATAAACTACGCTGTCTTCACGGCTTCTGGCGAACCTGTCAAATTTATGTACAAGTATCATTTCAAACGGTCTTGGCTTTTGTTTGGCGGCGGAAATCATTGCCATAAATGCAGGACGTTTTTCGGCTTTGCGACCCGAAATTCCTTCATCTACAAATATATGTTCTTCCTTAATTTCTATATTATTACATTTTGCGTATTCTTTAATAGCCCTTTTCTGTGCGTCAGGAGAAAATTCAAGCTGTTCATCGGTTGATACCCTAATATAAGCGGCGGCATTTTTCATAGACTATTAAACCTCGAAATTATATGTTATATTAAAAATATACTGTTTTATAAATTTTTATGACATTTATAGAGGAACAATTTATTTTGTGATGCCGGTATTTGCCTTAGGATTGGACATTTTTGCTGAAATGAGTAATAAAATTAACATTATATTCATATTTTTAACCGGAGGTGTATTGAAGTTGGGAGATTTGAAAGTTCTTTCATCGATAGTGACAGATAAAATGAACGATAAAGCAACGCTGATTTGCAAATTGAATGTAAAAGAATATGAAGAATTTATACAAAAAATATATGACAAAAAAACTGTTATGGGAGTGAAATTTGAAATTGAAACAATTAAGCAAAAGTGATAGTATTGATGTTATAATATATGATATTATTATTAATAGTTGTAAATTTTTAAAGATTTAAGTTGCAAGATGTGAAAATATGATCTTTACACAGATTGACGTCTATATAAAGACACCGGAACCCAACCCCAAAAATTATGTGTATATTTATATCGTTTGATAAAAGATATTACAATAAAAATGTTCATGATTATGTAAATATTTCTATAAAATAAATGTTATAATATTAAAACAGTGTAAATTTAATACCATGAATCTAAATAACGAAAGGCTGAAATTTAATGAATGAGTATACGATTGAAATCAGTGAAGTTTTATCTAAAAGAATTAAGGTATGTGCGGAGAATGAGGAAGAAGCAGTGAGATTAGCTGAAGAAAAATATGATAATGAAGAGATTATACTCGATTATAAAAATTTTACTGGCAAAAACATACAGGTGGTTACCGAATAGCATTTGAATTACGGAAGGTATCTATGTTTATGGATTTAAAAAGGCATGCGGCGATTTATTTTATCCGTTTTAAGCAGTTAAGACAGCTGACCCAGCGTGCGGGAAATTTCCTTGTTTCAAGAACAGACGAACCTGATTTTGAATGGAGCGATTTAAAAGGCAAATCGGTTATAGGGGGAAGGCTCGGAGGCATGCCGGAACTTGTGCTTGAATATATAATTAAGGAAAACGGGCTTGTCATAGGGGAAGACGTTGAGGTAATAAATAACATTTCATTTACTTCGACAAGCGGCGCTTTTGTTGCCGACGTAGGCGATTATACAGTTGAATTTGAACCTGTTGCAACAACTCTGGAGGAGCAGGGAAACGGGTATATTGTTGCAAGCCTTGGAGAAGCCAGCGGTTATGTGCCTTATACCGTTTATATGGCGACTCAGGAATATATGGAAGAAAACAGTGAAACAGTTCAAAAATTTACAAATGCAATTTATAAAGGGCAGAAATGGGTTAACGAACATACGGCGGCGGAAATTGCCGAGGTCTGCCTGCCTTATTTCGAGGACAGCAATATAGATTCCCTCACAAAAATTATTGAACGATATAAATCACAGGACACATGGACCGCAGATCCTGTATTCAGCCGTGACGGATTTGAACTTATACAGGATATAATGGAAGAAGGCGGAGAACTCAGCGGAAGAGTTGATTTCGATAAATTTATTAATACTGAGTTTGCCGAAGAAGCTGTTAAAACGGTTAAATAATAAAATTTAAAATTTCGGCGTTATAGTTTTCGTTTTATGGAAAAGCCTTAGAGCCACATCATTATTCATCGGCACATAAAAGTTTTTTGCTTAGGAATTTTAAATTTAAAGTTATTATACGGCGGGTTAAATCCCGCCTTTTTCTTTTGTAAAAATAAATATTGACGGCTTTTGAGATAGAAGTGATTTTTAATTATTCAAAATTATCAGAAAATGAAAGCAAATTATATCATAAGAGTTTGTCAATAGAATTTTTCTTTTTTAGACTGTCATAAGAAATCTGTTAAATAATATTTTAAGGATGAAAACGCTTTAATTTTCGATATTTTTATGGGAGTTTAGGAATTAAGCTGTTTTTATTTTCAAGCAATATTTTGTATTTTGAGTTTTTATACGATAAATTAAAATGTTGTTGACAGTTTTTTCCTATTGATGTAAAATTATCATATTTAATGTTTCAGGTGCCTTGTTTAACGCAGGGAGAATAGGGAATTTGGTGAAAATCCAAAGCAGCGCCCACTACTGTAACTTTGACGAGCCACAAATGCCACTGCATTAAAGCGGGAAGGCGTGGGGAGTATGAAAAGAAGCCAGGAGACCTGCCTGAAATGTAAAATGCAAGCAAATCTTGGGGACGGAGATAGGTATTTTTTTTATGCCTGTTTTCTGTTTTGCGGGCTTTAAATTTGGTTTACAAATATTTCGGGAGTTTCATTCGGATTTTTGAAACGGACGTTAATGTACGCGGCATATTAAATCAGATTTGTAACTTTCGGTAACGGGAATATACAAGGTTCTTAATTACGGCGCGGTGTATACGATAAAAAATGCGCCGTTAGTTTTTACCATATCATTCCTTGCCGCGAATATCTATGTAAACTTAATATATAGCCTGCATCTGAAAAAAGGAGGAGAATTTATGAAAGGCAATTTATTGAAAAAGGCAGCGGCAATTTTAGTTTTACTTTTGACGGCGTTATCGGTATTATCGGGCTGCACGTCGGGCAATGAGGAAAATGGCGGAGCAGGTGAAGAAAGCCGGATTGATGAAAATGTGGAAGAAAACGATACGCAAATTGAAGGAAACACGCGGGTTATAACTGACAGTATAGGCCGTGAAATTGAAATACCATACCCTGTGACTTCTGCGGCAGTGGCAAATGCTTATAACGTAGAAATTATTAATGCCATAGACGCCATAGACAGCGTTGTCGGCGTTGATTATAATATTTTTCAGGACAAGGAGGGCTTTAAAAACCGTTTTACCGAAGATATGGTTATAGGCAAAAGTCAAAAAGAACTTAATTATGAGAAAATAATTGAAATTAACCCACAGGTGCTGATACTGACAGGAAACGGCGTTTATGAAGAAGCGGAAAAACAGCTTGAAAGTTTTGGAATTAAAGTTGTGGTTGTGGATGCTTATTACACTGATCAATTTGAACAAAACTGCGAGTTGTTGGGAAAAATCTTTGGAAAAGAAAGCGAAGCGGAAGAACTGAGCGATTATTTTATGGACAAGCTTGATTACATAAATAAACAGCTTGAGGGCGTCGAGAAAAAGACGGTGTATTTTGAATACAGGACGGAAGGCAATACAACCGTTCCGGGGGATTTCTTTTTCAATATGGTTGAGTTTTCCGGCGCCGATAATATTTTTAAAACTGCCGAGAATGTTCAGGTTGATACAGAGGCCGTTGTGGTTGAGGATCCACAGTATATAGTAAAAGTTTCGGCCCCCGATGTTTATTCGTCATACTATCCGCCTACGCTTGAAGAACATAAAGCTATACTTGACGAACTTGCTTCAAGGCCCGGCTGGGATGAAATATCGGCAATTAAGGATAACAGCTTAGTTGAATATGAAAATGCACTTGACAACGGTTTTCCTGAAGTTACGGAAAACAACAGGGTTTTGCTGCTTTCGCATTATGTTCACGGAGGCGCGTCGAAACTTGTGGGAACTATGTATATAGCAAAATTCCTTTATCCTGAACTTCTTCCCGAACTGCACCCCGAACAGGTTTTTTATGACTGGATTACTAAATACCAGAAACTTGACTATATTGAAGGCCATACATACCCGGCGTACACTTTTGAGGACTGAGTTATGAAAAATGACAGTGAAGGTATAAGAAGAAAATATGAAAAGTCGGACAGTATTAAATATATTATACTTTTTGTAAGCATAGTAACGGTTTTTGCTCTTGGATTTTTATTTATGGCTTTAGGCGTTGCCGATACAAGCGTAAGCCTTGTTCTAAAAGCCGTATGGGCATGGATAACCGGAGAGATTGAAGGTTCGCCATATGCGGCTTCGTATAAAATTATAGTCTATATGCGCCTTCCGAGAATTATTATGGCTGTGTTTGCCGGAATAGGGCTTTCTGTTTCCGGGGCGGCAATGCAGTCCGTAACAAATAATCCATTGGTAAGCCCGTTTACTATAGGTATATCTTCAGCGGCGGCATTTGGCGCGTCGCTGTGCATAGTGTTCGGAGGCGGCATTTTTTTTGGCAGTGAGGCAGGAATAATATTCTGCGCATTTGTTTCTTCGTCTATATGTGCGCTGCTTGTTTACGGCGTTTCTGTAAAAGCCGGCATGGGAGCGGAAACCATAGCGCTTGCCGGTATCGCCTTAAATTATTTTTTTAATGCAATGACTTCGACAGTGGAATTTTTTGCACAGGAACATAAGCTTTCGGCGGTTGTGCAATGGACGTTCGGAACTTTTAACGGCGTTACATGGGATGAAACAACAGTTGTTATATTATTTGTATCCATATGTACGGCAGTAGTTTATAAATATTACCTTGCATTGAATGTTATGGCCTCAGGGGATGACGAGTTTTCGAAAAGCCTAGGCGTTAGTCCAAAGTTTGTGAGGGCGCTTATGGGGGCGCTTTCGGTTGCAATGACTTCAGCCATAATCAGTTTTTGTGGAGTTATAGGCTTTGTCGGACTTGTTTCGCCGCATATAGCAAGAATGACCGTAGGAAACAATCATAAATTTTTAATACCGTTTTCGGCGGTAATAGGAGCGTTTTTGCTCTTGGTTTCCGATATTGTCGGAAAAACTATACTTTCACCTGTAAGTATACCCGTTGGGATTGTAATTTCATTCTTGGGCGTACCGCTTTTTATAAACCTTATACTGAAGGGCAGGAAGGGGCGCGGCATATGAGCATTGAAATTAAAAATATCGGCTTCAGATACACGGCGGAAAGGGATATACTTAAAAATGTATCTTTTACAGCGGAAAAGGGCCGGATTTTAAGTATACTGGGACCAAACGGCACAGGAAAAACAACGCTTCTGAAATGTATAAACAATATTCTTGTTCCCTTTGAAGGGGAAGTTTTGTTAAATGGCGAAAGCATACGGAAAATGCCGTTGAACAGAAGGGCAAAGGCTATAGCGTATGTGCCTCAGTATGTTAATAATATCTTCCTTATGAAAGTTATAGATGTAATAATGCTTGGACGTACTCCTTATATATTCGGAAAAATCAGCAGCCATGACAAAGATGTCGTTTTTGAAATTATAAAAAAGATGGGGCTTGAAAAATTTGCGTTTAAGTATATAAATGAAATAAGCGGAGGAGAAAGACAGAGGGTTTATATTGCCCGCGCTCTTGCGCAGGAACCTTCGTTTCTGCTCCTTGACGAGCCCACAAGCAGTCTTGATCTTAAGAATCAGCTTTTTGTGCTTGAAAGTATTTGCGATATCGTAAGAAGTAATAACATGGGGGCTGTGCTCACGATACACGATTTAAATTTATCCGCCATGTTTTCGGACAAAATTATTATGATGAAAGACAGCGAAGTTTTTGCAGAAGGAAAGCCGCGGGATGTTATAACGGAAGAAAATATTTGTCATGTATACGGCGTTCAAAGTGAAGTTTGTGAAAAAGACGGTTGCATTAATGTAAGGATTAAACGGCAATAGTTATTTTATGTTTATAATTGTGAATATTTTGTAAATTTTCTGGAGTTTTTAATAGAAACGTGCTATCCTAGTTATTGATTATTATTACGGAGAGAGGATTTCTATGAGAGCTAAATTAAATTTAAAAAAAGCAGCTGTTTTAACAGTTTCGATGTTTGCTTTGGTTTTTACCCAGACGCCTACGGTTGCAAGCGCGGCAAAAACGCTTTCCCAGTTGCAGAGCGAGAGGAAAGAACTTGCAAATGCAAGCGAAAACGCAAAGAAAGAATTGGAATCACTTAAAAATAAAAAAGCTTCTGTTCAGGAAGAACTTGACGCGCTGGACAAGGTGCTTCAAGCGGCCCAGGAGGAACTTGACAAGGCTCAGAGCGATTTAAATGAGGTAACCGCAAGACTTGACGAGTCAAAGGCGCAGCTTGAACAGGCTGTAATCGATCAGGATAACCAAATGGATATGTTTGGCAAAAGGATAAAGTTTATGCATGAAAACGGAAGCGTCGGTTATCTTGAGGTTGTTTTGGAATCCGACAGCATGACTGACGTGCTGACAAGGATGCAGTACATACAGGATATTATAAATTACGATAATGAAATACTTGAAAACCTCAAAGCAAATAAGGAGCTTATAGAAAAGAAAACAAAGGACATCGAACTTGAACAGGCGGAGGCTGAAAAACTGCTTATTGAACAAAAAGAAAAGAATGACGCTGTTTCCAGCGCTCTTGATGAAAAGAAGGCTATAATGCTTTCATATGAGCAGGATGAAGAAAAGTATAATCAGCTTATTGAGAGCAATGAAAAAGCAAGCAGGGAAGTTGAAGCCCTTATTAACCAGGCTCTGGCAGAGCAGGGATCCGATTCGGGATATGTATATACGGGAGGTACGCTTAACTGGCCGGTTCCTTCAAGAGCGGCGTCATCGTCAAGCTTGAGCAGCGGCTTTGTAAGCAGGAACAGACCGATTGGAAGCGGAACGGAATTCCATACAGGTTATGACATTCCGGCGAGTTACGGAGCTAATATTGTTGCAGCTGAAGCCGGTACAGTTATTTATTCAGGGTGGATGAACGGATATGGAAATACAATTATGATTAATCACGGCGGAGGCCTGGTTACGCTTTACGGGCACAACTCGAGTCTTGTTGTGCCGAAAGGCTCTACAGTTTCAAGAGGGCAGGTTATAGCTAAGTGTGGAAGCACGGGAAATTCAACGGGAAATCACTGCCATTTTGAAGTTAGGCTTAACGGAAAATATGTAAGCCCTGAACCGTATCTTGGCGTAGGAAATATATCAAGGTAAAAGTTAATAAGTTAAAAAGGAACGGGATTTGTTTATAATACCGTTCCTTTTTGTTATATCATCCGATAATATTTAATAGCGGAAGTTAAAAACATATTTTGTCCGGTAAAGGTTTATGATAGTTAAAATATTTAAATGTATTGTCTTAAACGGTATGAAGAAGAAAGGAAACCCAAATTATATAACGAGCGATAAAGTTTATAAGAATTATAAATTTATACGTTTATATGGCGTGCGCAGGAAATGGAAAGATGATTTGGGCTTACAGGATTTAACTTTAATTTCAGCATGTTAATACGCTAAATTGCGAAAGTTTTATAAGCAGTTAACGGAAATAAAGAGTATATCGGCTCTAAGTAAGAATTACAAAATCGTTTAAAAAAATATAATAAACCGAACCGAGAGATATAATTCGGTTCGGTTTTTATATTTTTAGGGTGTTTATGAATAAACTCTGTGCTTATGCATAGTTTTTAAAGTTTAATAAGCGCGTCCCCAGTAGAGCATATGTTTGGCTTTTTTGCCGCAGCAAACACATACGTCGTCTAATTTTTCCTGTTCAAACGGTATACATCTGCTTGTAGCTCCCGTTTTTTCTTTTATAGCGTCTTCACATGCGCGGTCGCCGCACCACATGGCTTTAATGAACCCTGGCGTTTCATTAAGGATTTTTTCAAATTCTTCCATATTTTTGGCTGTATATGTCTTTGAGTCCCTGTTTTGTTTTGCTTTTTCGTAGAGGTTTTTTTGTATTTCGTCAAGAAGCGCCAAAATTTCTTTTTCTATATTTTCGAGGGATACGGTTATCTTTTCGCCTGTATCACGGCGCACAAGAACGGCCTGATTTTTTTCGATATCTTTAGGGCCTATTTCTAGGCGGACAGGAACGCCTTTCATCTCATATTCGCTGAATTTCCATCCTGGAGATTTATCTGTTAAATCCGATTTAACCCTGACTGATTTTGATAATTTTTCGTTAATTTCAAAGGCTTTTTCTTTAACGCCGTCTTTGTGCATAGCGATAGGAACGATTATAACTTGTATCGGGGCGATTGCAGGAGGAAGCACAAGCCCGCTGTTGTCGCCGTGAACCATTATAATTGCGCCCATAAGGCGTGTTGAAACGCCCCATGACGTTTGATGGACATACTTTAATTCGTTATTTTGATCTGTGTATTGAATTTCAAACGCATGTGCAAACCCATCGCCGAAATTATGCGATGTGCCGCTTTGAAGAGCCTTTCCGTCATGCATAAGGCTTTCTATTGTGTATGTTGATTTAGCGCCTGCAAAGCGTTCCTTTGCAGTTTTTTCGCCTTTTATTACGGGGATTGCGAGTGTTTGGGCGCAAAAATCCGCATAAACGTTAAGCATTTTTATTGTTTCTTCTTCGCTTTCTTCGGCGGTCGCATGGGCTGTATGGCCCTCCTGCCAAAGGAATTCAGTTGTTCTCAAAAACGGCCTTGTAGTTTTTTCCCACCGAACTACGGAACACCATTGGTTATAAAGCTTTGGAAGATCCCTATATGAGTGTATTATGTTTTTGTAATGGTCGCAGAAAAGCGTTTCGGATGTAGGGCGGACGCAGAGCCGTTCCTGAAGCTCGTTATCGCCTCCGTGGGTAACCCATGCGACTTCAGGCGCAAATCCTTCCACATGATCCTTTTCTTTTTGAAGCAGGCTTTCCGGTATGAACATAGGCATATAAACGTTTTCATGGCCGGTTTTTTTAAAGCGGGAGTCAAGCTCCTTCTGCATAAGTTCCCAAATTGCATATCCGTATGGACGTATTATCATGCAGCCTTTGACGCTTGAATAATCAACAAGGTCGGCTTTTTTAACGACGTCTGTATACCATTGTGGGAAGTCTTGTTCCATATCTGTAATGGCAGCCACAAGTTTTTTATCATTAGCCATTTTTGTTGCTCCTTTCAATTCTTATATTATCATATTTTACCATTCTATAATATTTTTAATTTTTTAACAAGGGAATTTACATAAAAAAAAGTAATAATTGATTTTAAGGATTATAATGAAATAGTTTTTAGTAAATTATGATGTTTTTTCTTTCGTATTTATTGTCTTAAGAGCTTCTTGATTATATAAAATTGCTAATCGGCGATTTTTGGCGATGTTAAAATATAATAAGTATTTAACTATTATATGGTGAGGATATGTGCTGTTTTTCGTATTTTTTGGAATTACAGCGAACGATATAATCGTATAGTGGGCAATGTTGAATAAAATGTTTGACTATATTTTTATTTTATGATAACTTTAATATATGCAGTATTTGTAAAACAAAATAAATTTAGTAGGGAGGAATTTTTATGAAATTATCGAAAAGGGCGGCCGCTTTAGGCTTAACGGCTGTTATGGCTCTCGGTTGCGCTCCGCTTGCAATGGCAGGGGAATATGTTGTTAAAAAAGGGGATAACTTATCCAAAATAGCTCCTGCTTTTAATACAACATGGAGAGTTCTTGCAGAAATGAACGGATTGGTTAACCCAAATCTTATCTACCCTGATCAGGTATTAAAAGTGCCGGATTTGGAAAAACCAGCTGAAGAAACAGTACCGGCTGAAACGATCAAACCGGCTGAGCCTGTAAAAGAAGAAAAACCTGCCGAGGAAACTAAGGAAACGGAAGAAGCAAAAGAAACGGAAGCCATCCTTACAGGACTTGAAGTTAATGATATAACATTAACCGGCAACAGCATATCTCCGAAATTCGAATCTCTTGTTAATGAATATACATTTAATGTTCAAAGCGACATTTACGGAGTGAAGGTTACGCCTTCCGCGCCTGAAGGTTCGGTAGTGACTGTTGACGGTGAAGAAGTTGAAAGCGGTTCGGACGTTATTGTTAAGCTTCCTGACGGATATGAGGACTATGACGCGGAAGTTAAGCAGGAAATTGAAATAACCGTTGCAAACGGCGATGTTTCAAATACATACACGGTTAATGTCGTAAGAGCCGAAGACAACGACGCATATGCGCTTTTTGAAGAGAAAGAATATGTTGACGAAGAAACAGGCGTAACTATGCCTTATGAAATCTATGTTCCTTCAAATTATGACGCTTCTAAGAAATATCCTGTTGTATTTGCCCTTCATGGTTCAGGACAGCGTTCACAGTCGCTTGACATGGTGTTAAAGAGATATCAGATGGCTACTGTTTGGGCTAAGGACAGCGAAGCCGGAATAAACGAATGTATTGTTCTTGCGCCTCAGTGTGCAAGCAAGGACGACAGCGATAACTGGACGACTTTAATGACATACAGATCAGGAGAAGCTGAAAACGCTTTCCAGATGACTGATTACAGTGTTGCCGCTTATAATCTCCTTGAAAAAACAATGGAAGAATACTCTGTTGATAAAGACAGGATTTATATGACGGGATTGTCGGCAGGCGGTTTTGCTACATATGCGATAGCTATTGCGCACCCTGATACATTTGCGGCATTAGTTCCTGTTTGCGGAGGCGCAGATCCTGAAAAAGTTTCAGCGCTTAAAGGAATTCCTATGTGGATATTCCATGCGGCAGATGATCCGACTGTAGCTCCTGATGAATTTTTATATCCTACACTTGAAGCGCTTGATGCTGCAAAGGTTGAATATAAATCGACAATTTATCCGGAAGGTTCAGTGTTCACACCTTCAGCGCATTTCTCATGGGTTCCTGCCTACGCTGACGAAGATATGAGAAATTGGTTGTTTGAGCAGTCTAAATAATTTTAATTAAATTTGATTTTAAAGCATGGGTCTGATAAGGCCCGTGCTTTTTTATTTAAGGAGCCATGTTTTTATAAATCGAAATATATTTAAAGCGGCGGTGCGATATATCCGTTTTTATATAAATAGTTTTGCAGATATTGGTTTTGTGATGTATAATATAAAATATGAAAATTTAAATTTATAATCGGAGGTTGGAAATGTTTAGGACAATTAAGTTTTATATAAAAGCCCTTGGGGCCGTAATTGCTTTAGTACCGCTTAGATTCAAAGCTAAGTTGATATTGAGGGCAAAGGGCAGGAAAGCGGCGGATGAATATATTTATAAGGTTGTACACTGGTGGGCAGGGGGAAGGGTAAGGGACACAGGGGCAAACGTAATTGTCCATAATCCCGAAAATCTTCCGAAAGACGGAAACTATCTGTTTGTAAGCAATCATCAAAGCAATTTTGATTTTGCAATGCTTTTGGATGAAATAGAAATTCCCGTTGGGTTTATTGCAAAAATTGAACTGAAAAAATTGCCGATTATTAAAGGCTGGATGGACAGCATACACTGCCTTTTTATGGATAGAAGCGATATGAAACAGCAGCTCAAAATTATACTTGAAGGCATTGAACTTTTAAAAAGCGGACATTCCCTAATAATTTTTCCGGAAGGGACAAGAAGCAGGGACGGGAAAATACAGGAATTTAAGGCGGGAAGTTTTAAACTTGCCACAAAGTCCAAAGTTCCTATAATACCTCTTACTATTATCGGAGCGGCGGATGTGCTTGAAAACAATAATTATATAATTGCTCCGGCGGACGTACATTTATATGTGCACAAAAAAATAGACGTGGCCTCATTAGGAAAAGAGGAATTATCAAAACTTCATTCAACTGTGCAGGAAATAATTGAAGGACCGATGAAATGAAAGGAATAGCAAAATGAATTTTTTAAATAAATTTAAAGTTTTTATTGTTTTTTTAATATCTTTTTTGATTACGTCATGTTCGGTTAACGCTTCTGATGAAAATGTTCAAAGTACGGCAATACCTGCAAACGGCACTCTTGAAGTTCATTATATAGACGTTGGACAGGCGGACTGTTCGCTTATAAAACTTCCCGACGGTTATAACGTGCTTATAGATTCAGGCAACAGGGGCGATAACGAATATATAACAGAATATTTAAAAAATCAAGGCGTAAGCCATATTGATGTCGCTATAGGGACTCATCATCATGAAGATCATATAGGTTCTATGAGAAATATACTGGCAAACTTTGATGTTGACAAAATTCTTTTGCCGGAGGGCGATTTTGATTCTATGGTATATACAAATATGCTGTATGCCATAGAGGAAAATGAAGTTGAAGAAATACGCCCGACGGACGATTACAGTTTTACTTTGGGAAGCGCGCAGTTTCTTGTTATACCGCCAAAGAGCGATTATAACGGTGATCCGAATAATATTTCGTTGGTATGCAAAATGGATTACGGCAGCAGAAGTTTCCTTTTTACCGGGGACATTGAACAGGAACGCGAAAGCGATATTTTAAGTGGCGGATATGATTTAAATTCCGATGTGCTTAAAGTTGCCCACCATGGTTCGCGTACTTCTTCAAGCGAAGAATTTTTGAGAGCCGTAAGTCCTGAAGTGGCCGTTATACAGGTTGGGGAAGGAAACGATTACGGGCTTCCGAATGACGAAACGCTGGAAAAGCTGAGCGATTTAGGAGCGAAAGTTTACAGGAACGATTATCTCGGAGATATTGTTGTCAGGACTGACGGGGAGACCATTGAAGTGGATTATGGCGGAAATAACGATATTATAGAAGTTGACGGCGGGCAAGACAATGGAACTTCAAATATTAAGAAAACAGAAACTCCGACGCCCGAAAGCGGCGGAACAGAAAGTGATGCAGATATTCCGGAAAACAGCGGAGTTTCATCTCAGGAAAGTTCGGATACCAACGTCAGCGGGGCTTGCTATATTGGAAATAAAAATACCAAAGTATTTCATTCGCCATCATGCGGTTCACTGCCCAACGATGAAAACAGGGTTTATTTTGAAAGCCGTGAAGAAGCTGAGGAAAGCGGATTCAGGGGACATAAAAACTGTGTAGAATAAAAATTGGAGGATCAAATGGATTATATAATAATCGGTCTTTTGATAGCGGCAATAATATGTATAATACTTGTTTTGGCAGCCGTTAAAAAGAATAATGGAAACAGTGAGATTGAACGTCTTGAAGGCATAAAAAGGGATATAGGCGAGAGCCAGCGGATCTTAAGACAAGAGTTAAGCGATACTACCCATCGTTCAATAAGCGTGTTGGGAGATACAGTAGCCGCTAGGGAAAAAGAAGCAAATGACGCCCAGACTGAAAAAATAGAAGCAATGAATAAAAGCATAAGCGAGAAACAGATAGCGTTTCAAAATGCCGTCAATGCACAGCTTTCAAGACAGGAAGAACGTTTTAAAACATTTGCCGTGGAAAACGAACAAAAACTTGAAGCAATAAGAAGCGCTGTTGAGAAAAGGCTTGAGCTTATACAGCGTGATAATAACAGCAAGCTTGAACAAATGAGGGTTACTGTTGACGAAAAGTTGCAGCATACGCTTGAGGAGAGAATGACGCAGTCGTTTAAACTTGTTAATGACAGATTGGAACAAGTTTATAAAGGACTTGGAGAAATGCAGACGCTTGCCGTTGGGGTTGGGGATTTAAAAAAAGTTCTCAGTAATGTTAAATCAAGGGGAATTTTAGGTGAAATACAGCTGGGCGCAATATTAGAGGAAATATTATCGCCTGAACAGTATATGGTCAATGTGGCAACGAAAAAAGGAAGTAAAAATGTTGTTGAATTTGCCGTTAAAATACCGACGGAAGATGATAATATAATATTCCTGCCCATAGATTCTAAATTTCCGGGCGATACATACGGCGCGTTGAGGGACGCGTACGAAAGCGGCAATAAGGATGAAATCGATAATTGCGCTAAGCAGTTAATATCAACAATAAAATCAGAAGCAAAAGATATACGGGATAAATATATTGATCCTCCCAATACAACGGAATTTGCAATAATGTTCCTTCCTTTTGAAGGGCTTTATTCAGAGGTTGTAAACCGTGGAATGGTTGAAACGCTTCAAAGGGAATATAAGGTTAATATAGCGGGCCCGAGTACAATGGCGGCACTTTTAAACAGCCTGCAAATGGGATTTAGGACGTTTGCAATTCAAAAAAGGAGCACGGAAGTTTGGAAGGTGCTGGGAGCTGTTAAAACAGAGTTTGACAAGTTTGACAAGGTTTTGGCTGATACGCAGAAAAGGATTGAACAGGCGAACAACGAGCTTGATAAACTTATCGGCACGAGATCAAGGCTTATAAGGAGTAAGCTTAAAAATGTTGAAAGCCTTACAGAGCTTGAAGCTAAAGCCGTTTTAGGAACGGACGATACAATAATAGATGAGGAGTAGTATAAGGGCGTATGCGTTTATGTTTGCTTATTAAAATGATATCATAATTTTTGGTTAAATACATTGATATGCGTGTGTTTAAATAAACAGTTGAATTTATAAAGCCATGATTTCCGAAGTATAAAATAATACGGAGGGGATCGGGCTTTTTATATTTTATGGATGTTGGATTGCTGTATTTATATGTAAAGGCAAATAATGAAGTTTAAAAATCGGTTAAAACTCTCAGATCTTACAATGGAAAATTTTTGCTATTCAAGGCGCATACGCATAGGCGCAGCGTTTTCTAAGAGAAGCGTATGCACCGCTGAAACGCGTTAAATTTTCCTTGTAATGTATGCGCGTCCTTGTAAACTGAAGCTAAGTTCCATTATAAAAATTTGCGGAGGCATCAAAATGATATTTATATTGCATTAAGACAATTATATATATAAAAAAGTAAAATATAATTGACATATAGAGGGTTATATGTTACTATATAGCTGTGAAGGGGGTGATGGTTTGAAAAACCTGAAACTTAAGGCCGCAAGGGCGGCGATGGATTTATCGCAGGAACAGCTTGCAGATGCAGTCGGCGTTACGCGGCAGACTATAGGAATGATAGAAGCCGGAAAGTATAACCCGACGCTTAACCTTTGCATTGCTATCTGCAAAACTCTTAATAAAACATTGGACGAACTTTTTTGGGAGGAGGATTAAAAATGAGGAAAGTTTTAGATGAAAGGGAACAGATTATCAGGCTGAAAATTGCATCCGGAGGATTTGTTATAATTACGTTGGCTTTAGCTGTTTCTATGTTTATAAAAGCGTTTATTTTTGAAATGGACAGCAAATATTATATTACGGAATCAATACTTGTATTGTTTTCTTGCTTTTATTATGGAATAAGCTGCGGGATTAAAGGAATCGATGTTAAAAGCGCGAAAAATTATACATGGAAAAAACAGGCGGCTGTTACGGCAGTTGCGCTTATATGCTGTTTGTTTATAGCTTACTTTGTGGATTTTATAAAGGGGGAAATGCCTCCGAAAGGTGAAGTTTTTGCATTTGCACTTTCTTTTATTGTTTCTTTTGTAATAGCGCAAAGAATATTTATATATTTCAGAAAAAAAAGGGCGGAAACGCTCAGTAAAAGGTATGATGAATAACTAAAATGATGAATTTTAATTTTATGATTTTTAAGGAGTAACTGTAATGCAAAATAATATTGAAAGCAAGCGAATTGTTTATGATAAAATATTGGCTCCGTCTTACAGGAGAACACGCGCTTCACAGGGAAAAAAATTTCGTATTTGGGCGCTGCAAAAGCATGACGCAGGAGCGCCTGCGCCTTGAACGGCAAAAATTTTTACTTTTTGATGTTGGAAAGTTTTAACGGGCGGTATAGGCGTAAAAACAAGGCGAAGATGCGCAGGCGCAGCTAATCATACGGCAAGAGCGGAGTTAACCCGGCTATTTAACGCCTGTTGACGATTAGAACCATGTGTGCCATTGTAAACCGAAGCTAATTGTATTTTATAATCTTATTAATAAAAATTGAGTTTGTATAACAAAAAGCCGGAATATACTTTCCGGCTTTTAAAATCAAAATTTGGATTTATTTCATTGAATCTGTGGAGCCAAGCACATCTGTGATTTTTCTTTCAACCATAGCGGTAATATCTTCCCTTGCGGCGCCAAGATAACCGCGAGGGTCAAAGGCTTCAGGCTTTTCGGAAAGGGATTTCCTAATAGCGGCCGTCATGGCAAGGCGGATGTCCGTATCCATGTTTATCTTGCAGACTGCCATTTCGCTTGCTTTTCTCAGCATTTCAACCGGTATGCCTTTTGCGCCTTTAATTTGACCGCCGTATTTATTACATGTTTCAACGGCGTTTTGGTCAACTGACGATGCGCCGTGAAGAACGATAGGGTAGTTATGGAAACCGGCGGCTTCAAGCTTTTCGGTAATCGTTTTAAGCCTGTCAAAATCAAGTTTTGCTTCGCCTTTAAATTTATACGCGCCATGGCTTGTGCCTATTGCGATAGCAAGGGAGTCTACGCCTGTGCGTTTTACAAAGTCCACAGCCTGATCCGGATCGGTATATGTCGCCCCTTCGGCGGAAACTTTAACTTCATCTTCAACGCCGGCGAGTTTTCCCAATTCAGCCTCGACTACGACGCCTTTTGAATGTGCATAATCTACTATTTCTTTTGTCTTTGCAACATTCTCTTCATAGTCAAAGTGTGAACCGTCAAACATTACTGATGTAAAGCCTGCTTCAATACATTCCTTGCATATTTCAAAATCGGCGCCATGATCTAAGTGCAGAGCAATGTCAAGCCCTGTTTCGGCAACGGCCGCTTCAACCATTGCTTTTAAATAAGCAGGGTGGGCATATTTGAGTGCGCTTTTTGAAACCTGTAGTATGACGGCAGAATTGTGTTTCTTCGCCGCTTCGACAACAGCCTGTATAATTTCCATGTTGTTGATATTGAAAGCGCCGATTGAGTATTTGCCTTCAAATGCTTTTTCAAACATTTTTTTTGTTGTTACTAAAGCCATTTTAATTACCACCTTTCAATATTGGTTAAAAATGATACTTAATTAAAATTATAATACTTTTGCAGATTTAATACAAGCAAATAAATTTTATTTAAAGTATTTCATTTTGTTTTATTATGTGTTATAATCATAAAAGAAATTACAGAAAAGGTAAATTTTAAGGATTGAACTGTGGTATATTTAATTATAAACTTTTTAATAATATCTGTAGACCAATTAACAAAAAGGTTAGTTAAGAAAAAGCTTGGCATTAATGAAAAGCATGAGGTTATAAAAAACAGGTTTTATATATGGCACAAAAAAAATACGGGGATTTCTTTCAGCGTATTCAGCGGCCATATTAAAGCAATTTCAACTGCAACAGCCGTTCTAACCGTTATCGGATATATATTATTCATTATTATGCTGCCGGTTAAGGGAATTAAAAGCCTTAAAACAGGATTTTCTTTTCTTCTGGCGGGAGCGGCGGGAAATTTAATTGATCGTCTGCGCGATATGGAAGTGACGGATTTTTTGTACATTAAAGCAAAATCCGCGCCGATATTTAATATAGCTGATATTTTTCTTATTATTGGTTCTGTGATTTCGGCTTTAAGTTTAAAGTCTGAATAGTGTTTTAAATACCTGGGGTGTTCGACAGCCTGCCTATTTTGAACCTACATTATATATAAGGGAATCCTATAAACGAAGCTATGTCAGGCCTCAAGCTAATTCCCTTTGGGCAGAGGAAGACAAATGCTACCGTTGCGGATACCCACCTAGCCGAGGCTAGGTGTCAAGGGGGAGGAACGGCATTCCGGGTTAAAGTTTGCGCCGCTTAAAGCGGCGCTTTTCTTTATATTTTTAATCAGGCGGCAAAGACATATCCGTTTTTAGGCTATGCGCCCGTTTTGCATAGAATTATAGTTTTATTATAATTTGGATTTTGTCCTGTATTTAAAATCGGGAGCTTTGTTTTAAGACGGCTTTAATTATGTTTATTTAATTTCTCCTAGTATTCCTATAGCTTCATATTTGAGTTTTTCTATGTCAATTCCCGTAAAAACACCGTTTTCATATAGTATTTTTCCGTCTGCCATTGTCAAAATTATATTTTCCGGAAGTGAAGCGTATATAAGGCCGTTAAGAAAATCATTCCCCGGCAGAAGGTTAATGCCGCTGAAATCCATGACAAATAAATCCGCTTTCTTTCCGGGTGCAATTACGCCTGTGTCATAGCGGCGCTGCGACAGCGCGCCGTTTACTGTCGCGGCTTTTATTATATCTTCAGAGCTTATCATGGACGCGTCCTTATGGATGCCTTTTGCTAAAAGCGCCGACATTTTTATATCTTCAAGGAAGTTAAGGTTATCGTTTGACGCCGCTCCGTCTGTTCCTATGGTTACGTTAATCCCTTTATTAATCAGCTTTGAAATGTCGCAAATTCCGCTTCCAAGCTTTAGATTGCTTAATGGGCAATGTGAAACGGTTACGTTTTTATTTTTTAATATTTCAATGTCATCATCGTTTATATATACGCAGTGGGCCGCTGTAACGTGGTTATCAAAAACGCCGAGGCTTTCAAAATACTGCGGCGGGGTTTTTCCATGCCTTAAGATACAGTCTTTTGTTTCTTTTTCGGTTTCGCTTAAATGAAGCTGAATTCCCGTATTTAATTCGCGGGCAAGCGCGCCTATCATTTCGGCCTTTTGAGGGTTTCCCGTATATTCCGAATGTATTGAAAGATCGGTTTTAATTCTTCCGCCGCATGAATTATTGTAATTTTTGAAAAAGTTTATTGCATCGTCTTTATTGCAGGTATATTTGTTATTGATAGAGTCGTCAAAAGAAAGGCCTTCCATGGCAATATTTGCTTTTATACCGCTCTCATCTATTGCGCTGCAAATAGTTTCGCTGAAATAATACATATTGTTAAAGGATGTTACGCCGCTTTTTATCATTTCTGAAATACCAATAAGAGAGCCTGTGTACACGGCTTTTTCCGTAAGCTTTGCTTCAAAAGGGAATATAAAATTTTCAAGCCATTTGTCTAAAGGCAGATTACCGCCAAGACTTCTGAATATTGTCATTGGAACATGGCAGTGAGTGTTTACAAAACCGGGCATAAGCAATTTATTTTTACCGTCTAATCTGCGTCCGTTGTAACTGCGCGGCGTTTCTTTGCCTATATAAGAAATTAAATCATGCTCAACAAGTATATTTGTATTTTTTATTACTTCAAAGCTTTCGTTCAGATAACTAATGTTTTCAAACAGCATATTTTTAACCTCCTTTTACATTAATTAACATAAGGATATATATTTTATATTAAATTTGTCAATATATTTCACCTAAAAAACTATATATTATGTTTACCAAATGGAAAAAATGTATTATAATAAAATTTGTTCAAAAAATAGTAGATGTTGGCATCAGCCTTTTGGAGGAAGTTAATTGGCAGGCAGACAAATGAAAAAACGTCCGGCGGGAAAACGTCCTGCAAATGTTAAAAAGAAAAAAAATAATAAGAATTACAGGATTGGTACGCTGCTTCTTTTTATCGTCCTTTCAATATATCTTTCGGGGTACCTTGTTAAGCTTATAAACAGGCCTTCTATTTCAATAGAAACGCTTAACTATGGCACAATAGACGTTCCGGCAACGCTTAGGGGAATTATAGTCAGGGACGAGGTTGTTATCAACAGTTCCATTGACGGGCAGGCAGAATACTATTATTCGGAAAACGACAGGGTTGCAAAAAACACCGTTATATGTTCGGTTAAAAATACAGGAACGACTGACGTTATTGAAAGCGAAATTAAAAAAATAGATAAAAGCATACTTGAAGCCCAAAAAAGCAGGGAGGATTTTTCTTTATTTAAAGACGATATTAAAAGCGTTGAGGAAAGTATAGAAAATATCATTGACAATTCCATATATAAATTTGTTAATAATGATTTAAGCGAGATATATTCCTTTAAAAATCAGATACAAACCCAAATTAATCAGCGCAACCAGATTTGGCTTGCAGAAAATTCAAAAAGCACGGACGAGCTTGCGGCCCAAAGGCAGCAGTTTAAGAACCAGCTTTCGGGCAACAGCGAAACTGTGACGGCGCCGGAAAGCGGAATTATTTCGCTTAAAGTAGACAATTTCGAGGAAATTGTTACTCCCGATGTTAGGACAAGTATTGCCGAAGATCAAATTAAAATGACGGTAAGGCCGTCATATATATCAAAGAGCCTTTCTCAAAGTGCGGGTTCGCCTCTTTTTAAGCTTATTAAAAGCAATACATGGTATGTTGTAAGCTATGTGCCCAACAGCGTGGCTTCAGAATGGGAAACGGGCGATTATATGGAGCTTACCACCACTGTGGACGATGAGGAAAAAACTGTTCAGATGCAGATTGAAAGTATGGAAGCCGGAGAAAATTCTACATATGTGGTTTTTGTAAGCGATAGGAATATGGCTGATTTTCTTGATATAAGAACAATGGATTTTAAAGTTAACGAAAAACTTCAAAAGGGTCTTAAAGTTCCGAACGAAGCTATTGTTGAAAGGGCGTTTTTAAAAATTCCCGTTGAATACATAAGCGAAAGCAACGGCGTTAAAGGCGTTATAAAAAGGGAAAGCGACGGGGATAAATTTAAGGAGCTGAAAATACTCAAATCCGATGATAAATACGCTTATATACTTCAGAACTTTAATGACTTTAAACTGGGCGATATTTTAATCGGAACTGGAGAAGAAGCCCAGCAGTATTCCTTAAGCGAAGTAACGACATTTAATTGCGTTTATGTTGCCAACAGCTCTATATCTGAAATTACGGTTGTAGACATTTTGGGACAAAACAGCGACTATGCAATTATTGACGCCGAAACGGGATACGGCCCTAAAGTATATGATAAAATTGTTTCCGATGCAAGCGTTATAAGTAATGAAGAACAAGTTAGCTAAAGGGGAAATGGCAAATGTCAAGTATTAAAGATAATATTGCGGAAATTAACAGAAGGATAGAAGCGGCCGCGGTTAAAAGCGGGAGAACAAGAGAGGACGTAACTTTTATAGTTGTAAGCAAGACTATAGACGTGCCGCGTATTAAAGAGGCCGTTGAAGCCGGCGAGATAAATCTCGGGGAAAATAAAGTTCAGGAAATAATGGATAAATACGAATATATGGGAGATGGAGTTAAATGGCATCTTATCGGACATTTGCAAACTAATAAAGTTAAGTATATAATAGATAAAGTTGAACTTATCCATTCGGTAGACAGCGTTAAGCTTGCTGAAGAAATTTCAAAAAGGGCCGTACAGAAAGGTATTGACGCAAGAATACTGCTTGAAATTAATATTGCAGGCGAAGAAAGTAAGTTTGGCCTTAAACCGGAGGATACGGAGCATGTTGTGAGAGAAATTGCTAAATTGTCTAATATTTCGATAAAAGGGCTCATGACAGTAGCGCCTTTTGTTGAAAATTCGGAAGAAAACAGGATTTATTTCAGACGAATGAAGGAATTACTTGTTGACATCAACAGTAAAAATATTGATAATGTAAATATGGACACGTTATCTATGGGAATGACAGGGGACTATGAAGTTGCCGTTGAGGAGGGGGCGACCATGGTCAGGATTGGAACAGGGGTGTTTGGTCCAAGGCTGTACCCTGAAAAAATAAACTGAGCATTTACTGCTAAGGAGGAAATGTAGTGGGACTTTTTGATAAGATGAAGAATGTATTTGCACCTGACGATGATGATTATTATGATGATGATTTGGGGATGGAGGAAGACGAGGAGCAGGAGCCTTTATATAATCCGCGAAACAATGATTATTCATCTTCGGGGCCTTCTTACAGAAGAAGGGAGTTAAGGGCAGATTCAAAAGTTGTTAACATCAACACTAATATACAAATGCAGGTTCGTATAATAAATCCTGTTAAATATGAAGACGCACAGGAAATATGCGATGAAGTAAAGGCAAGGAAACCGGTTGTTGTTAACCTTGAAAAGATGGAGTATCCTACAGCCCAGCGCATTATGGACTTTTTAAGCGGCACATGCTATTCTCTTGACGGAACAATCCAGAAAGTTGCAAGCAATATATACATAATTGCGCCTGAAAACGTTTCCGTTTCAGGCGATCTGAAAGAGGAACTTAAAACAAGCGGCTTAATTCTTCCATGGGCAAGCCAGGGCAAGTAAACGTATTTTTAGACTGGAGCGTTTTATGGAAAGTTTATTATTAAATTCGATTGACACATTTTTCAGGCTTTTGTATTTCCTTATTTTCATAAGGATAATTATGTCATGGATTCCGGGGGCCAGCCAAAGCGGCATAGGCAATTTATTATACAGCTTGACGGAACCTATACTCGGACCTGTCAGGCACTGGATGGATAAATCTCCCATAGGCGGTGGAATGATGCTTGATTTTTCGCCGGTTATAGCTTTATTTTTAATGCAGGTGGTTTCTATTGTGCTTAAAAACATAGTTATTATGATTTTTTAGGCGGTGAAGTAGTATGCTTGACAAACAAGCTTTATTGCGCAATGTTTATCAGCCTGACGAAAGGCTTTTGCTTGCAAAGGTCCTGGATCAGGCTGATTTTAGTTTAAAGCGGCATTCGGATACGTTTACGGATTTCTGCGACCCGAAAAAAATGGAAACGGTTATGTCGGTTATTAGGAATATAAGCGGCATAAACTTTTTTATTTTTGGCGGAAGCGGCGAGTGCGAGAGGCGTATAATTGGGTTTTGTCCCGATTACAGGGAGATTGAAAATTTTGATTTTCCTATTAAGGCCGTTAAAGTTTCAGCCAATATGAAATTTTCCAAAGAGTTATCCCACAGGGATTTCCTCGGTTCGGTTCTGGGCCTTGGAATTGACAGGGGAAAAGTCGGCGATATATTTATATTTGACAATTATTCCATTATTTTTGCGTTCGACGATATTGCGGAATACATAGCGGCCAATCTTGAACGGGTTGGCAGAACTGCCGTAAAAACTGAAATAATGGAAATTTGCGATATACAAATGCCTGAGAAAAATGTTGTTGAAAAAAGCATAACCGTCGCCTCTTTAAGGCTCGACGCCGTAATAGGGGGGATTTTTAACATTTCAAGAGGAAAGGCGTCCGATTTAATAGAAGGCGAAAAAGTCTTTATTAATTGGCTTTCGGTTACAAATGTTTCAAAGCCCGTTAAAGAAGGAGATATGATTTCAGTTCGAGGGCTTGGGCGCGCAAAATTTATGTCTTTGAACGGAAAGACAAAAAAAGGCCGGATTGGCATTGTAGTTGAAAAATATATTTAGAGGGTGAAACGCTTGAAAGAAATAGACGTTGTTACCAAAAATAAAATGTACCCGATTTCGGTTGGAATGGAGTTTGGAGGTCTGTCCGATTTGGCGTGCAGGTGCGGCCTTAACGGGAGGACGCTTTGTATTGTGTCAGACAGCAATGTTGCGCCTATTTATATTGAAAAGATCAAGGCTGCCTTTAAAGACAGCTTTTCTGCCGTTTACGAGTACATATTCAAAGCCGGTGAAAAAAGCAAAAATATTGAAACGGTTAAGGGGATGTATGATTTTTTCCTTGACAAAAAACTTGACAGGAAAACGGTAATAGCCGGGCTTGGCGGAGGCGTATGCGGGGATATGGCCGGCTTTGCGGCGGCTACGTATCTAAGGGGCGTAAAGTTTATACAGATACCTACGACCCTGCTTGCACAGGTTGACAGCAGTGTTGGCGGAAAAGTAGGCATAGACTACAAAAACAGCAAAAACGTTGTAGGAGCCTTTTACCAGCCCGATTTTGTGTACATAAATACGGAAACAATTAGAACTCTTCCTAAGAGGGAATTTTCTGCCGGAATGGCCGAAGTTATTAAATACGGACTTATAGCCGACGCGGAATTTTATAATTTTATAAAGACGCATAAGTATGAAATTAAAAATTACGACAGTGAAATCATATCCCAAATGATTTTAAAATGCTGTAAAATAAAAGCCGATGTTGTTTCAAAGGACGAAAAAGAGGACGGCCTAAGGGAGATACTTAATTTTGGGCATACAATAGGGCATGCAGTTGAAACCGTTAAAAATTTTGAGCTTCTGCACGGCGAGTGTGTGGCTGCCGGTATGGCGGCTGTATTAAATATATCGTTAAACAGAGGATATATAGAAAAAGGCTTTTTGGATGAATTTACGGAACTTATTGAATTTTTCGGCCTGCCGCCGCATATTTCCGGAATAGACTGTGAAGCCGTATATAAACAGATGTTTTTTGACAAGAAAGTTAGGGATAATAAGATTAATTTTGTCATTATGAAGTCTTTGGGGAATGTATTCAGGACGGATTCCGTTTCAAAAGAAGAAGCGGTTGAAGCTATTAAAAGTATATCAGGGTGATTATTTATGTTTGCTATTATAATCGGCGCCGTTTTGCTTACGGCGATTGACCAGGTTTCAAAATTTCTGGCTGTTGCAAATCTCAAGCCTGTCGGAAATATAACTGTAATAGACGGTTTTTTTGATTTGACTTTTGTCGAAAACAGGGGAGCCGCTTTCGGAATCCTTAACGGACATAGGTGGCTTTTTATTGCAATTACTGTCGCAGTGACAATAGCGGCTTTTTTCTATTTGAATAAGATGAAGGAATGCGACAGGGTTCACAATATACTTAAATTTTCTGTTATGCTGATACTTTCCGGCGCGTGGGGAAATGCGCTTGACAGGCTTTTCAGGGGATACGTTGTGGATTATTTTGAATTTACATTTATAAATTATCCGGTATTTAATGTGGCGGATATATATGTAGTGTGCGGCACGGTGATTTTGGCTGTGCTTTTGCTGTTTTTTATAAAAGACGAACCGGAAAAAAAGAAAGGATAATTATGGAAACATTTACTGTGGCTGCCGAAGATGAATTTATAAATAAAAGGATTGATTGTTTTGTTTCCGAAACGGAAGATTCATTGTCGCGCAGTCAGGCACAAAAATTAATAGAATCCGGAAATATACTTGTTAATGGAAAAAATGTAAAAAGCAATTATAAGATTAGGAAAAACGATATTGTATATATAGAAATACCTGATCCGGAGCCTTTGGAGATTGAAGCCGAGGACATTAAGCTTGATATACTTTATGAGGACGATGACGTTATAGTTATAAATAAGCCTCAGGGAATGGTTGTGCATCCGGCTCCGGGACATTACAGCGGCACTCTTGTAAACGCTCTTATGTACCATTGCAGGGATGGGCTTTCGGGCATAAACGGCTGCATGAGGCCCGGTATTGTTCATAGGATTGATATGAATACTTCAGGAGCGCTTATGGCGGCAAAAAGCGACGCCGCCCACAGAGGCCTTGCCATTCAGCTTGCCGAACATTCCATAACAAGAAAATACAACGCCGTTGTTTTTAACAACATTAAAACGGATGAGGGGACTATTGATAAACCTATAGGACGTAATCCCAAAGACCGGAAAAAAATGGCCGTTTTGCAGGCAGGGGGAAGGCGTGCGGTTACTCACTATACAGTAATTGAGCGGTTCGGAAAGTACACGTTTATTGAGGCGAAACTTGAAACAGGGCGTACTCACCAAATAAGGGTTCATATGGCGAGTATCGGACACCCGCTTTTGGGAGACGAGGTTTACGGAAGTGCAAAGCAGCCGTTTAAGCTTAACGGACAGGTTCTCCATGCAAGGATTCTCGGCTTTGTACATCCTGTAAGCGGCGAGTATATGGAGTTTGAAGCTCCTCTTCCCGAATATTTTCAAAAGCTTTTAGAAAAACTTAGATAGATTTTTGAGGTGTTATAATGTATTTAAAGCGTCTTGACCTGCAGGGGTTTAAGTCTTTTCCGGATAAAATAAAGCTCGAATTCAATAAGGGAATAACAGCCATTGTAGGGCCTAACGGAAGCGGCAAAAGCAATATTTCGGATTCAATACGCTGGGTGCTCGGTGAGCAAAAGGCGCGCAGCCTCCGCGGTGATAAAATGGAGGACGTAATATTTACGGGAACTGAAAGCAGGAAACCTTTAGGATTTGCAGAAGTTGCAATTACGCTTGACAACAGCGACGGAAAAATACCGCTTGAATACAGCGAGATAACAGTCAGCCGCACTGTTTTCCGTTCTGGAGAAAGCAAGTATATGATTAACGGCACTCAGTGCCGCCTGAAAGACGTGCATGAACTGTTTATGGACACGGGTATTGGCCGTGAGGGATATTCAATTATAGGCCAAGGAAGGATCGACGAAATACTGAGCAATAAAAGCGAGGACAGAAGGAGGCTTTTTGAAGAAGCGGCCGGAATTGTCAAATATAGGACAAGAAGGCTTGAAGCGGCGGGAAAACTTGAAAAAGAACATGAAAACCTGTTGAGAGTTAATGACATTATAGGCGAACTTGAAACTAAGACAGGGCCGTTAGCGCAGCAAAGCGAAACTGCAAAAAAATATTTGCGGCTTAAAGAAGAATTAAAAAAATATGAAGTAAACAATTTCTGTATACAGGCTGGGAGAATTGAGAAAAGCATTTCGGAGATAACCGAAGCTAAAGGAATAATGTTTCAAAATGCCGCAAGTGAAAAAGAAGCCTACGAAAATTCCAAAATATTATACGAAAAGCTTAAAGTAAGCGGAAAAGAAGTCGAAGCCGAGCTTGAAAAAACATCCGAAAGCATTTCCGTATGTTTAGCGGATGAAAAAAGCGTCGAAGGCGAGATCAATTTAATAAACGAACAAATACAATATGCTAACGAAAATATTAAAAGGATAGAGAACGAAAATTCACAAAGAATACGGAAGCTCGAGGACAGCAAAAACGAAGAGGGAATACTTAAAGCAAGGCTTACGGCAATAAGTGTTAACCATGCGCATATTTTAGAGAGGCTTAAAACTAAAGAAGAGGAATTTGGCAGTTTGTCCGGCTCTCTTGAAAAAAACGAGGAGACGGCAGAGCGATTTAAAACTGATATAATTGAAAAAATAAAAGATTCCACGGATATAAAAAGCAATATCCAACGGCTTGAAACAATGCTTGAACAATTTACGGAACGCAAAAAGCGTATATTGGATGAAAAGGATTTTAACAGCAGCCGTTTAAATGAAATAAACATTAAAATATCGGCTTTAAATAAAATTATTTCAGAAGAACATGGCTTAAAGAATCGGTATGAAAGTGAAATCGAAAGTATTGTATCGGAAAAAGATAAAATTTTAAATTTGCTGGATTATGAAGCCAAGGAATATCAGCGCCAAATGATGCGGCTTAACGAATGTAAAAGCCGCTTTAAAGTTTTAAGTGAAATGAAAAATGAACACGAAGGATTTTTCAAAAGTGTGAAATCTATACTCAAACTTAAAGGAAGCGATGGATTTAATGGGATTTGCGGCGCTTTCGGGGAACTTATAGGAGTTGAAAAAAAGTATGAAACCGCCATTGAAACCGCTATTGGCGGCGCCATACAGCACATAGTTACAGAAACGGAAATCGACGGGAAAAATGCGATAGAATATCTTAAACGAAATAATCTCGGCAGGGCGACTTTCCTTCCTTTATCGGTTATTAAAGGCCGCGGTATTGAAAACGGCAGGGACGATCTGCTTAGATTGGACGGCGTAATCGGAATTGCAAGCGAACTTGTCAAATTTGATAAAAAATATGAGAATGTAATTTTAAATGTACTCGGAAGGGCTGTTATCGCCGAAGATATAAATTCCGCCCTTAATGCCGCAAAGAAAACGGGACATAAGTATAAAATTGTAACGTTAGACGGCGACATATTAAATCCCGGCGGAACAATGACGGGAGGCAGTATTGCCAAAAAAAGTTCAAATATTTTCAGCCGGAGCCGTGAAATTGAGGAATTTAGAGCCCAAATAGAAAATTTAGAAAAGAAGTGCGGTAATATACTGTCGGAAATGGAAAATAAAAAATCTGAAGCTGAAAAACTTGACGCCGGTTATAAGGAAAAAACTGAAAAAGTACAGAGTATTAATATTTCATGTGCGGCTAAATCACAGGAACTTGAGCAGTTTAAGCAGTCTTATACGGACCGTATACAGGCGGCGCACAGTCTTGACATGGAAAGCAACGCGCTGACGGAACAGATTGGATCTGCACAGAAAGATATATCTGAATTTGAAGACAGGCTTTCTAGACTTCAAAATGAAATAGACGAAATAGATAAATATCTCCGGGAATATCAGGGAGCGATGCAAAGCGATAAAATTGTCAGGGATGAAATATACGAAAGTATAACCGAACTTAAAATTGAAGCGTCGTCGGCAGAGCAGGAGAAAAAATCAGCGCTTGAAAGTTTGGAACGTATCCTCAATATGCAAAAGCAAATAAACGATGAGATTTTAAATGCGGACAAAGAGAAAAATAATTTTGTTTCAAACATGGGAGAAAAAGAAAATCGGCTTAAAAAAGTTTTTGAAACGGGCGAAGCCTTAAAGGTAAGGATTGAAAGCCTTGAAAATCTCAGAAATGGAATTTTGGAAAAAATAAATTTAATCCATGATGAAATAAAAGAAAACGAGGAAAAGAAGCAGAATTCTTTTGAAAATATAAATAAGCTTGAAAGCCGTATATTTAAACTTGAAACAAAACTTGAAGGCTTGGAGGAAGAAAAAAAACGAATATATAATACCGTGTGGGAAGAATATGAAATTACATATCGGCAGGCGCAGGACATGTTTGACGAAACAATACCTGCCAATGAAATATCAGAAGCTATAAAAGAGATTAAATCCGGTATAAAAGCCCTAGGCAATGTAAATGTCAACGCCATTGAAGAATTTAGGGAAGTTAAAGGCAGGTATGATTTTTTGACTGCCCAACGCGACGACATAATTAACGCCGAAGAAAAGCTTAAGAAAATAATATCCGAACTTTCGCAGCTTATGGAAAATCAGTTTAAGGAACAATTTAAATTGATTTCAGAGAATTTTAACAGCGTTTTCAGGGAGATGTTCGGCGGCGGAAAAGCATACCTTAAAATGACCGACGAAGAAAATGCCCTTGAAAGCGGAATTGAAATTATAGCCCAGCCGCCGGGCAAGAACCTGCAGAATATGATGCTGCTTTCAGGCGGAGAGAGGGCGCTTACGGCAATAGCAATTTTATTTTCAATACTTAAAATGAAACCGTCGCCTTTTTGTATACTTGATGAAATAGAGGCGGCCCTAGACGATGCAAATGTTAAGAGGTTTGCGGATTATCTTAAAAAATTTTCCTGTGACACTCAGTTTATTGTAATAACACACAGGAAGGGAACAATGGAATCCGCCGACGTTATGTACGGCATAACAATGCAGGAACATGGAGTTTCTAAAATTGTTTCTGTAAAATTTGAAGACGGGAAAGGAGATTAATTTTGGGAATTTTTGATTTTTTAAAAAAGAAGAAGGAAGATATAAATAAAGAAAGCGCGGAAAGCCTCAGCGGCGTCTCGGAAGAAGTTTGCGTGCAGGAAAACATAGATGATATTTCGGAAAAAACAAATGCAGATAATGAAGAAAAAGCTGACAAATTAAACGATGCAGATAAAGAAAAAGAGTCCGGCGGCGATGAAACAGATGTTTTTACAGCCGAAACTGGCGTTGAAGAAAGCATATATTGTGAAAATAAAAACGAACAAAGCGGCACACCTTCCGGCGATGATGAAAACGGGAATATTACTGAGAATTTTGAAGAAAATCCGGAAAAGACAGTCATAGAAACAGAAAAGAATCCGGAAGCCGAAGAAATACATAAAGAAAAAAAAGGATTTTTTGCAAAATTAAAAGAGGGGCTTAACAAAACCAGAAACAGTATATTAGGCGGAGTTGACAGCGTACTTGGCGCATTTACCAAGATTGACGAGGATTTGTTTGAAGAACTCGAAGAAATATTGATAATGGCTGATTTGGGCGTTGAAACTACTATGTCGATTATTGAAAATTTACGAAAGAGAGTTAAAAAAGAGGGGGTAACGGATCCTTCAAAGATTAAAGGAATGCTTGCCGAAGAAATTACGTCAATACTTACGGAAGGTACGGAGGACGATTATGAACTTAATACTCCGGCAGTCCTTCTTGTGATAGGCGTTAACGGGGTTGGAAAAACAACGACTATAGGAAAACTTTGCAGTAATTTAAAATCCGATGGAAAAAGCGTGCTTCTTGCCGCCGCCGACACTTTTAGGGCGGCGGCAATAGATCAGCTTGAGGTGTGGGGCAAAAGAAGCGGAACCGATATAATTAAGCATGAGGAAAACAGCGATCCGGCGGCAGTGGTGTTTGACGCCGTTAATGCCGCGAAAAACAGAAAAACCGACGTGCTTATATGCGATACTGCCGGAAGGCTGCACAATAAGAAAAATCTTATGGAAGAACTTAAAAAAATATCTAAAGTTATTGAAAGGGAGTATCCTCAGGCCAACAGGGAAACGTACCTTGTACTGGATGCCACTACCGGTCAGAACGCATTGCAGCAGGCAAAGCTTTTTAAGGAAGTTGCGGATATAACAGGAATAGTTTTAACGAAACTGGACGGTACGGCCAAGGGCGGAATTGTTGTCGCTATTAAGAACGAGCTTAAAATACCTGTGCGCTATATAGGCGTTGGAGAGGGAATCGGCGATTTACAGAAATTTAATGCCGAAAACTTTGCAAAAGCGCTTTTCGGAGATGAATAGGTTATAATGTTATGGATTTTTGAAAAATGAAAGGGATTAAAGGCTTTTTTTTAACATAATTCGCGTATTTACAGCAACAATAACATTTAGCCCGGCAGTTTTTACGTCCGGAAGATTTTGAATTTTTTGTTATATTTATTAAAAAAACAGATACTAAATTAAGAAAACCAGCATAAATACAGTATCAATCAATAAAACAGTGAAAGAAAAATAAGGAAAATTAAAACGAAATTACAACAAACGAAAGAGCCTTATGTAACGACTTATACAAATAAATACCGAGTTATGGGAGAATGACGCTTGAAAAAGAGCGTCTTTTTCTATATCGTAAAACAACAGATTATTTCATTTCCGCTTGATTACCCTAGACTTATCGGACTATGGTTTGTCAAAGGCTTGTTTCGTAAGCAATGCTAAACAGCGCCCTTTACAAAGTATAGGCTGATAAGTAATTTTTCAAATGCAGAAAAGAAATGGCAACGTTTATAACAGCGTGATATAATGCAGATAAAAACAAATTAGAATTTAGGGGAAGAAAAAATGATTATAAGAAAATATCAGCCGTCAGATTGCAAAGAATTGACAGAGCTGTTTTATAATACAGTTCACAATGTTAATGCAAAAGATTATACAAAAGAACAGTTAAATGTATGGGCGACAGGGCAAGTAGATTTAGAAAAGTGGAATGAGTCGCTTCAAGAACATTTCAGTGTTGTTGCGGTTGATAATGAAATCATTGTAGGCTTTGGGGACATAGATAAAACAGGCTATCTTGACCGTCTATTTATTCACGCTGATTATCAAGGAAAAGGCGTTGCAACTGCTATTTGTAATCAACTGGAGCAAGCGGTTAAAGGAGATATTGCTACTCACGCTTCTATTACTGCAAAGCCTTTTTTTGAAAAAAGAGGTTATAAGATTGTAAAGGAACAACAGGTAGAACGGCAAGGAATTTTTCTTACAAATTATGTGATGATAAAGGAACGATAAATCTCAGTTTTTCATAGGCGAAGAAAGGAGAAAAACATGAAAATCGGAATTGTATGTGCCAGTGATGATGAACTTGCGCCTTTTTTAACTATGAAAAAATATATTGTAAAGTAAAAATGCTTGACAAAATAGTAAAAAGGGTGTAGTATAATCCAAGTAAAGTATTTTTACTTTACATTTTTTATGTCTGGCGATTGAAAGCAGAGGATAATGATGGACGAAATTTTAAGGGCGTCTATGCTCTTTGATTTTTATGGAGAGCTGCTTACCGACAAGCAAAAATCGATATTTGAAATGTTCTATCTGAACGACCTGTCGCTGACGGAAATAGGGCAGGAGCTTAACATAAGCCGTCAGGCTGTACGGGATCAGCTTAAAAGAACTGAAAAGATACTTTCGGAATATGAAGACAAGCTGATGCTGCTTGAACGGTTTTACGAACAGAAAAAACTTGTCAGAAAAATTAAGTCAATAGTTGAAGATATAGAAAATAGCAGTAATCTTGATTCCGTAAATATCATAAAAATAGAAGAAATAAAAAAGATCGCTGATGAAATAATTGATTAAAGGAGGCTTATAAATGGCGTTTGAAAACCTTTCAAATAAGCTGCAGGACGTTTTTAAACAATTAAGAGGAAAAGGAAAACTCTCTGAAAGCGACGTTAAAGCGGCTATGCGCGAGGTTAAAATTGCGCTGCTTGAAGCCGACGTTAACTTTAAAATAGTTAAACAGTTTATTAACAGAGTAACGGAAAGGGCTGTCGGAAGCGAGGTTATGGAAAGCCTTACTCCGGGACAGCAGGTTATTAAAATAGTTAATGAAGAGCTTATCGAGCTTATGGGTTCAACCCAGAGCAAGCTTACTTTTGCTCCTAAACCGCCGACAGTTTACATGATGGTTGGCCTTCAAGGCGCCGGAAAAACTACGTCAAGCGGCAAGCTTGCCGGTCAGCTCAAAAAGCAGGGAAAAAATCCGTTGCTTGTAGCATGCGACGTTTACAGGCCGGCCGCCATAAAACAGCTTCAGGTTGTAGGGAAAAATTATAATATACCCGTTTTTGAAATGGGCGACCAGTTAAGCCCGGTTGAAATTTCAAAAAAAGCTTTGGAACATGCGTCTGCAAACAGGAACGACGTTATATTAATAGATACCGCCGGAAGGCTCCACATAAACGAGGAGCTTATGGAAGAACTGAAAGAGATAAAAAGCGCCGTACGGCCGCAGGAAATATTGCTTGTTGTAGATGCAATGACAGGGCAGGACGCGGTTACGGTTGCCGAAAGCTTCGATACACAGCTTGGTATTGACGGCATTATAATGACAAAACTCGACGGCGATGCAAGGGGCGGGGCGGCGCTTTCCGTGAGGAGCGTTACAAACAAGCCTATTAAATATATCGGAATGGGCGAAAAAATGGAGGATTTGGAACCGTTTTACCCGGACCGAATGGCAAGCCGCATACTGGGAATGGGCGACGTTTTAAGCCTTATTGACAAGGTTCAGCGCAATATTGATGAAAAGGAAGCTATGGAGCTTGAAAAGAGGCTTAGGGAAAACGATTTTACATTGGAAGATTTCCTTTCCCAGATGCAGCAGATAAAAAAGATGGGCCCTATGAAGGATCTCTTGGGAATGATACCGGGCATGAATAAAATAAACATGGATGCGCTTGACAATGTTGATACCGACAAAGAGCTGCGCCGTGTCGAGGCTATTATTCAAAGCATGACAAAAGAAGAAAGGCTTAACCCTTCCATACTGAACGGGCCGCGTAAAAAAAGGATCGCAAACGGCTGCGGAAGGAATATTGCCGATGTGAACAGGCTTTTAAAACAGTTTGAAGATATGAAGAAAATGATGAAACAAATGAATAACATGACTAAGGGCAAAAAGGGTAAATTCAGATTTCCCTTTTAAATAATTAGCTAATATTTATTTATACGGGAGGTGAAACACATGTCAGTAAGAATAAGGTTAAAAAGGTTAGGCGCAAAAAAGGCTCCGTTTTATAGAATAGTTGTTGCAGATTCAAGGACGCCTAGAAATGGCAAGTCAATAGCCGAAATAGGTTACTATGATCCAACTAAAGAACCGGTTGAATTGAAAGTAAATGAAGAAGAAGCTAAAAAATGGCTCTCGACAGGCGCACAGCCTTCTGATACTGCAAAAGCTTTATTGAAAAAGGTAGGCGTTATCGCTGAATAATTTTTTTCTTTCAGGAGGTTGCTATGAAAGAATTATTAGAAGTTATTGCAAAAAATCTTGTTGACCATCCTGAACAGGTAACAGTAACAGAAGTACAGGGCGAACGTTCTTTAGTTCTTGAACTTAAAGTTGCACCGGAAGACATGGGCAAAGTTATCGGTAAGCAGGGCAGGATTGCAAAAGCAATCCGTACAGTTGTAAAAGCGGCTGCAATACATGAGGACAAGCACATAGTTGTTGAGATTGTGCAGTAACTGACAGATTGGGGCTGATTTCTATATAGCCGGCTATGTAGCCTGCTGTGGAAATCAGCCTTTTAATATATACTTTAGGGGTAGATTTATGGGATATTTTGAAATTGGAAAAATTACCGGGACACATGGCATTAAAGGAACGTTCAGGGTCTTTCCGACAACGGAAGATCCGTTGCGGTTTCAGGCTTTAAAAGAAGTTATTATAGATTCTAATGGCAGGAAAGAAACTTTTAAAATTAAAAAAGTAGGATTTCAGAAAAATATGGTGCTTCTGACTGTTGAAGGCATAGAGGATATTAATACGGCGGAGAAGTATAAAACAGCTTCGATATTGATTACAGAAGAAAATGCTATCCCTTTGGAAGAAAACGAATATTATACAAGGGATTTATATGATATGAATGTTGTAAGCGACGAAGGGGAAGAACTCGGCATTATAACCGACATATTGAAAACAGGGGCAAACGACGTATATGTTGTAGGCTGTGACGGAAAAAAAGATTTACTTTTGCCGGCAATAAAAGATTGTATATTAAATGTCGACATTAAAGGCAGAAAGATGACGGTCAGGCTGTTAGAGGGGCTGAGATAATGAATTTTTATGTACTTACGCTTTTTCCGGAAATGGTTGAAAGAGGTCTTTCCCACAGCATATTGGGGCGGGCGCAGAAAGAAGGAATTATTAATATAAAGGCTGTTGATATAAGGGATTTCGCTTTAAATAAACAAAAGCATGTGGATGATTACCCTTATGGCGGAGGATGCGGCATGGTTATGCAGGCACAGCCGATTTACGACTCTTTTAAAAGTCTGGATATAAAAAACGGGACAAGAGTTATATATATGACGCCGCAGGGCAAACCGTTCACGCAAAAAACTGCACATGAACTTTCAAATGAAGAAGAACTTGTCATATTATGCGGCCATTATGAAGGCGTTGACGAACGTATAATCGAAGAAATTGTAACCGACGAAATTTCGATAGGGGATTTTGTTTTGACCGGAGGGGAAATTGCCGCTATGGCGGTTATAGACGCAGTTTCCAGGTTAAAGGAGGGTGTTTTGGGTAAAGCGGAAAGTTTTATGGACGAGAGCTTTTGCCAAAATACATTGGAATATCCTCAGTATACAAGGCCTTATGAATTTTTAGGGAGAAAGGTGCCGGACATACTTTTAAGCGGCCACCATGGCAACATAGAAAAGTGGCGCAGAGAACAATCGCTTATTAGGACATATGAAAAACGGCCCGATTTATATGAAACTTTGGAACTTTCAAAAAAGGAAAAAGATTTTATGGAAAAATATTTAACGAATAAATCGGAAAGCCGTTGATTTTGAGCCAGGCACATAATGTAATATTTTGAATAATATATTGTATATTCCGTGAAAGGGTGGTTTTCATGGGCCAATATATTATTAACGGCGGCAGGAAGCTAAGCGGCGAAGTATTTATTAACGGAAGCAAAAATGCGGCTCTCCCTATTTTAAGCGCGGCCTTAATAAACAGCGGAGAAAACATAATTCATAACTGCCCTGATATTACAGACGTGTCTTTGACTTTGGAAATTTTAAAAGATCTTGGATGCGAAATTAGCAGGGAAGGCAAAACTGTTATTGTTAATTCAAAAAATGCCGAATATTGCGGCATATGTCAAGATACGGCGGGAAAAATGCGTTCTTCAATACTTTTTATGGGAGTTATGCTTGGAAAATGGGGCAGAAGCGAAATTTGCAGGCCGGGAGGGTGTTCCATAGGCAGAAGGCCCATAGATATACATCTTGACGCTATGAAAGAACTTGGTGCGAAAATTGAAGAAAACGACGATTCTATTTGCTGTACAGCCGAAACACTTACAGGAACAAGTATTTATCTGCCTGTTGCAAGTGTCGGCGCCACGGAAAATATTATGCTTGCGGCCGTTTTTGCAAAGGGGCGCACTGTTATACACAATGCGGCCCGGGAACCGGAAGTAGTCGCTCTTCAGGATTATTTGAAATCTATTGGCGTTCAAGTTAAAGGGGCCGGAGGGCAAGTGATTTTTATTGAAGGATGCAGTAAATTTAATGACGGAGAATATTCGGTTATACCGGACAGAATCGAGGCCGGAACATTTATGGCGGCCGCTGCAATGACAAAAGGAAAAATTTTTTTAAAAAATACAAATTGGCTTCACATGTGTAAAACTGTAGAAATTTTTAGTAATTGTGGGTGTGAAATTAAGGCGGAAAAAGGCGGTATTTATTTTAAATCCCCGAGAAAGATAAAACCGGCGTCCGTTATACGGACCGGAGTCTATCCTAATTTCCCTACAGATATGCAGCCCATTGTAATGTCGATGTTGACAATAGCCAAAGGAACAAGTATTATAATTGAAACGATGTTCGAAAATCGGTTTAACCACGTTTCTGAACTCAATAAAATGGGCGCAAAAATAACGGCGCAAAACAGGGTAGCTATAGTTGAAGGAGTAAGGAAACTTAACGGGGCATCGGTTTCGGCAACGGATTTAAGGGCAGGGGCGGCATTAATTGCCGCGGCGCTCGGCGCGAAGGGAGAAACGGTGGTTCAAAACTCCCATTTCGTTGAAAGGGGTTATGAAAATATTGACGGGAGCCTTGCGGCGCTTGGAGCAGATATTAAATTTTCACCGGAGATTAACGTATGAAAAAAATGCGCAATGAATTAACAGATGAATTTAAAGGCAGAAACAAGGGCAGGAAAAAAATTAAGGCGGGAAAGACGCTGTTATTTTTTATTGTTGTTGCCGGAGCTGTTTCGTCGATACTTTTTTCACCTTTATTTACAGTCAGGGAAGTGAATGTCAACGGCATTAAAAAATTTACGGCAGACGAGATTTGTGAAATTACAGGCATAAATACGGGAATTAATATTTTCAGCGTATCAACAGGAAAAGCCGAAGATAAGCTTAAAGAAAATGTATATATAGAATCTGTCCGCATTAATAGAACTTTGCCGGACAAAGTTGATATTATTATTGATGAAAGACGGGTAAGAGGATATGTTCCGTACATGGGCTCTTACCTTTACATAGACGAATACGGGCGCGTACTGGAAATTAATCAAGCCGTTACTGAACCGCTGCCTGTTGTAACAGGGCTGGCTTTTAACAGTTTCAGCCTTGGGCAGAAGATAGATTGTGAAAATCCGGAGGCTTTCGATATAATTGTTACAATTGCGCAGGTGATGACAAAGTATGATATGCTTGATACAGTTGTAAGGATTGATGTAAGCGATACAAATAAAATTATGGCTTATGTAAGGAAAGTTGAAATTAATTTAGGCGATGGGACAAACTGTGACGAAAAAATACGCACAATGTCCGAGGTTATAAAGCAAATCCCAGAAAATGACAGAGGCACGCTGGATTTAAGCGATTTAAGCAAGCCTATTGTTTTTAAATATCTGACTTAAATAGCAAAGGAAGATGATAACGTGAGTAAAGCTAAACATGGCATAGTTTCAATTACTGTTGTATGCGTTATACTTGGGACGATTATCGGGATTCAGTTTAAAACGGTAAGAAGCCAAATTACCGCGCAGGATATACAGCGTGTCAGCGAGCTTTCAATAAAGCTTAATAATGCCGTTGCTGAAAATGAAACGCTGAAACAAAGCTTAGAGGAAAAAGAAGAAAAAATTGAAGAATATGAAAATTTTATAGCTGAAGATAATGAAGAATTGAGCCTTATAGTTGAAGAAAACAATAAGCTTAGAATGTTTGCGGGATTAACCGACGTAAGCGGACGCGGTGTTTCGGTTACTATAAATGACAGCCCGAAAGCGGGGCAAAGCGGCGATGGAGTCAGTTCAGACGCATTTCTTGTGCATGCGGAGGATATACTTTCGATACTTAATGAGTTGAATGTTGCAGGCGCCGAAGCTATAGCCATAAACGGGCAGAGGATTGTTTCAACAAGCGCAGTCAGGTGCGCCGGATCGGTCGTTAACGTTAACGATGTTAAAATTGCGGCTCCTTTTGTAATTACGGCAATAGGCGATCCTGATATACTTGAAGCGGCTCTTGTATTTCCTGGAGGGGTTGTAGATTCGCTTAAACCGTGGGGAATCGAAATACTTATTAAGAAGCTTGAAACGGTTGAAATCCCGGCATATCAGCAGCAGTTTGTTTTTAAAGAAGCGAAAAATGTGAGTACGGAGGGATAAGCATGATTATAATTCCTGTTATCGGTTTGGCTGTTGGAATAATATTAGGCATACTTTGCCCATACATATTCCCTTCAGGTTATTCGGGCTATATAGCTATTGGAATACTTGCATGCGCCGATACTGTTTTGGGAGGCGTAAGAAGTATCTTGAAGGACAAATTTGACGTTGCTATTTTTATGACCGGATTTTTCAGCAATGCCGTTTTGGCCACGCTTCTTGTGTTCCTCGGGGAACAGCTTAATATACAGCTTTCAATAGCGGCGGTTGTTGTATTCGGTTCGAGGATATTCAACAATTTTTCAAGTATCAGACGGGATCTGCTGAATAAAGGCGAAAAAGGTACTAATAATAATACATAATTATTTTAGAAAAGTATAGCCCATTTATACTTGTTTATAGTATAATACAGATTAGGCTGTAAAAAAGTTTAAATTTGTATTAATTTTATTAAACATACATTAGTTTGGTATAGCAATTTCGTGCAGTTTACGGTATAATATAAGACAAGCTAATCAATTATGACGTTGGGAGGGGTATGCAGTGCTTGAGTTTATTAATCAAGGCAATGCGGCAGTGATAAAGGTAGTTGGCGTTGGCGGCGGAGGAAACAACGCCGTTGACCGAATGATTGAAGATAATATGGCCGGCGTTGAATTCGTCGCTGTAAATACAGACGTTCAAGATCTGTCAAAATCTAAAGCTGAAACAAAGATACAAATAGGAGAAAAGCTTACCAAAGGACTAGGGGCGGGTGGAAATCCGGATATCGGTGAAAAATCCGTTGAGGAAACTAAAGAAGAAGTTTCCAAAGTGCTTAATGGGGCAGATATGGTGTTCATTACTGCCGGCATGGGAGGAGGCACAGGAACAGGCGCGGCGCCTAAAATCGCTGAAATATCAAAAGCGCTTGGAATATTAACGGTAGGCGTTGTTACAAAACCCTTTGAGTTTGAAGGCAAAAAAAGGATGAACAACGCCGAAAGAGGAATTTTGGAGTTAAGAAAAATTGTTGATACATTAGTTATTATACCGAACCAGCGTCTTTTAAGCATTATTGATAAAAAAACGACATTAATCGAATCATTCAGGAAAGCTGACGAGATTTTAAGGCAGGGCGTCCAGGGAATTTCGGATCTTATATCTAAACCGGGCGTTATTAACCTCGACTTTGCCGATGTTAAAACTATTATGAAAGATAAAGGCGTTGCCCACATGGGCATCGGACACGGCGAAGGTGAAGATAAGGCTGAAAATGCAGCTAAAGCCGCAATACAAAGCCCTCTTCTTGAAACTAAAATCGACGGCGCCAGAAGCGTTCTTATTAATGTCAGCGGCGGCGTGGATATGGGGCTTCTTGAGGCTGATGCAGCGGCTACCCTTATCAGGGAAAACATTGATCCCGAAGCTGAAATTATATTCGGTACTACGATTAATGAAAATCTTAAAGATGAAATGGTTGTTACAGTTATTGCTACCGGTTTTGACGATGTTAAAGGCCTTCCTTCAAGAAATATCCGTGAACTTTTTGGTTCGTCAAACGGCGAAAGGAATGTTCAGGACAGTATGGAGCATGGCGGTGCAGAGCAGCAGAGGTCTCGTCAGCCCGAATTTAAACCGATTGAAACTGATTTTGATGACGACGATATAATAATACCTGACTTTATTAAAAAAAGAAAGTCATTCTAAAACTATATATTGTTTATTTTTTGAGGAACTCTTTATGGAGTTTCTCTTTTTTATATAGTTAATAAATTGTATATTTATGAAAACTAAAAGTTTCTACAGTATAAATATACGAATGAAATATAAAGACATTTCGGCGTTATCAGTAAATTTTATATATTTTATAAAGAGGAAATATATTATAAGAAATTACAGGCATTAGTTGTGAGAAACTGTTATTTTCAAAAAAAGTAACAAATTAGGACAAGTCCCATATAATGGTTATATATCATTTAGGCTATTAGCCTTATAAAAAGGATGAGCAATATGGGTATAACAAATTCTAATAAGCAGATTGATTTAACTGAAATTGACTGTAATGGGACGCTTAAAGTAACGCTGGCTTTATCGGCGGCGCCGGATATTTCCGAAAATCCAACGGATATTGTACTGGTGCTTGATCGTTCGGGAAGTATGGCCGGAGTTCCGCTTGAAAACATGAAGCTCGGAGCGGAAAAGTTCATTGACATCATTGATGAAGCAACCGATAATTCTCAAGACGGGAATATTGGCGGAGGCAGTCATATCGGCATTGTAAGTTTTGCAGATACTGCAACTGTAAACGCACAGCTGATTACTTCAGTACAGACGTTAAAAAATGCCGTTAACTCAATAACGGCAGGCGGATCAACTAATCATGCCGATGCTTTTGCAAAGGCCATGGGGCTTTTCAATCCTCTTTCAACCAATGCAAAAGTGATTGTGATGTTTACAGACGGCAAAACTACGGAGGGACCGGATCCTTCTCCGGTAGCCGCGGCAGCCAGGGCTTCGGGAATAATAATATATTGTATTGGTTTGATTGGTTCGGACGGCATTGATGTAAATGTTTTGAACGACTGGGCTACAGATCCTGACGCATCGCATGTTGCCGTTACTCCCGATGACGACGAGCTTGAGGATCTTTTTGAGGATCTGGCACAGAATATTTCAAAGCCCGGCGCAACTAATATAGTAATAAATGAAGTTATAAATTCAGATTTTGCCATTATAAACATGCCGGCGCCTACGAAAGGCACTGCAGTAATAGTTAATGATACAACCATAAGATGGACAATCCCTGAATTAGGCGTTTCAGGGAACGAAGGAGCGGCGCTTGAATTCTTTATTAAACATGTTGCCGACAGTTCAGGCGAAAAACTTATAAACAGTTCTATTGACTATTCAGACAGTGAAGGTAATGCCGTTACATTCCCAACGCCTTCTGTTTTGGTCGATTGCGGTATTGTTGTTAATCCCGAACCTTGCCCGGTTCCCGTAAGCATTGAGATGTCGGGATGCAGCGATTCCATTGTAGTAGATTTGGGCGAAACCTATCTTGAATCACAGGGAAGGATTGCACAGGTTGATGTTACGGTTAAAAATGTTTGCCCCGGGAAAAGGGTTGCTCTTGCCGTAATTTTGTCAGAAGTTGATTCAACCGGAAATGAATACCAGCGCGGTTTAAAAACAATAGTGATACCAGCACACAATTATCCTACATGCAGGGATGTGCTTGTTAAATGCGTTAAGTTCGTATTGCCTGAAAGCCTGAACGTATCAAGCGCAGGTTCGACGTCTATGTGCATGACGAGGAATTTAAATGTACGTTTAATTGCCCATAATATTGATACTGACTATAGATGCTGCGAATCGGTTATCACGGTATTATAGTTAAAAAGTTTTCGGCATTTCCGCAATGCTGAAGTTCGTAAGTCGAAAGATAAATATTTTTTTATAAATTATTGTGCTCGAAGGCGGATATTTTCCGCCTTTTTTATTTGATGGTTTTAATAGTTAAGGCGGCGGCAATTTAATTTTTTATGAATGGAATATATAAATCGCAAAACAAAGCGTAGATTGATAAATAGACGTTATTTGGAAATATGCTGAACATTTATTTATACAGGCGTACAGTTTTAATAGTTTAAAGTGGGTTTGTGAATTTTTTTGAGGTAAGTTGGGATAAAAACATTTAATATAGAATAAAATTTTAAAAATTTAAACGTATATTTTACAAAATTTGTATTCTGCTTATCCTATAATTACATTATGGCAGGTGTTGATATGGAAATTTATATTGATGTGCTTTTCTTAGTTAATGTATTTATGGATACGCTGATATTGTGGATAACATCGGTATTGGACAGGAGGAAGGTAAAGTTAATAAGGATTGCGGCAGGTGGGACGGCCGGAGCTTTTATTTATTGCTTTTTTGTTGTTTTTGCCGTCAGGGGCGTTTTATCGAACGCTTTATGCGGGATTATTTCAGTTGGCATTTCAATATTGATTGTGTTTAAACCGCAAAAAGCAAAAATATTTTTCAGGACGTTTGCTTTTTCTGTCCTGGCTTCATTTATTGTGGGAGGAGCGTTTATTGCAGCGTTTAATTTTATTGATGTATACGGAATAATTTCTGCCGGTATCGGAGCTTTTTCGTTTAAACTTATGGCAGTCCTTACAGCTGTATTTTATACAGTTGTAAAGCTGATTGGAGGAGTAATTGTTTCTTCCGTCACAAAAAGGCGGGACTTTTGTACTGCTAAGTTATACTTAAATGGGAGATGGGTTGAGTTTACTGTGCTTATGGATACGGGGAACTTTTTGTCCGAGGATTCGTTGGGGAGAAAAATAGTTATAGCTGAATTTAGGGCTGTTAGGGATATATTGAGCGCCGAAACACAGCTTTTGTATTTAAAAAAAGCCAGTCCTGAAAAAATACGGGATTTAATAAAAAACGATGAAGAATTAAGCCGTTTTTTTCTTGTCCCGTTTTCTTCACTGGGAACGGAAAGCGGCAGCCTTACAGCATATAAATTGGACTATGCGGAGTTCTTCGGAATTGAAAAAACAACGATTAAAAATGCCGTTGTGGCTGTATATAACGGAAATTTAAGCGGTAGCGGAAGCTTTAGCGGAATAATTAACCCCTGTATATTAGAGGGATAAGGAGGATATAAAATGGAATGTTTAAAATATTTTTTCTTCAGGCTCAAGTACGACTGCGGCGAAATATACAATCGTCTGAAAAACAGGGATATTGAAGACATCTATTACATAGGAGGAAACGATGTTTTTCCGCCGCCGCTTACGGCTGACGAAGAAACGGCTGTTCTAGGCAAACTGGGCACGGAGGAAGAACAAAGCGCTAAGGCCGTGTTAATTGAAAGGAATTTGAGGCTTGTCGTTTATATAGCCAGGAAATTTGAAAATACGGGAATTAATGTGGAGGATCTCATATCTATAGGAACTATCGGCCTTATAAAGGCCATAAATACATTTAAGACGGAAAAGAAGATAAAACTTGCGACATATGCCTCAAGATGTATTGAAAATGAGATACTTATGTATTTGAGAAGAAATTCAAAGATAAAAACGGAAGTATCCATTGACGAACCGCTTAATGTGGATTGGGAAGGAAACGAACTTTTATTGAGCGATATTTTGGGAACTGACAGCGACGTAATATACAGGGATATTGAGGACGAAGTTGATAAGATGCTGCTCAAAAAAGCAATGGAGAAATTAAACAGAAGAGAACAGAAAATAATTTCCATGCGTTTTGGCATTGCAGACAATGGCGAAGAAAAAACCCAAAAGGAAGTTGCCGACCTTTTGGGAATATCGCAAAGCTATATTTCAAGGCTTGAAAAAAGAATAATAAGCAGGCTTAAAAAAGAAATTAATAAAATGGTTTAAAGCTTTTTGCCGCATTTAGGGCAATGTATAAAATCTTCTTCAACTTCATACCCGCAGTTTGGACAGGAGCGGCGGATTGAAAAGTCGCCGATATACGGCGTGAGGTCATTTTCGTTTATCATAACGTTTTCGCCTCTTTCAATTTTCCGCCCCTTTTCTTTATTAAGCAGATATACATTTTGGCAGCAGTCGACTTTAACAATATATTTTTTCCCGAATTTTATTAATGGGATAAAAAACAAGCTTAGGCATGACGCGCTCATATACACTTCATAACCGCATACTTTTCCACATGTTTGGCATATCCCGCTAAAGGGATAAGGAAGCCTTTTTTCAACAGGCATAACTGCTATTAAAAAGAACATTATTTCACCTCCGCAGTATTTTTAGCCATTATTATACCATAAAAAAACCGTTTTTGAAATTAATTATATATTTATCGATATAGGTTTTAAAGATTATGAATTAATTTTGCCGATAATATTTTACATGCTTGTTTATATGTGGTAGAATAATAAACAATGATGCTGTTTAATAAGTAAATTATGCATATAAAGGGGAATGTGAAAATGAATATAAAACGTCTTTATATTGAGAAGAAAAAAGGCTGTGACGTTGAAGCTTCAAGCCTTCTTTCTGATATAAGGGAAAACCTCGGGATTACCTCGCTTATCGGCGTTAGGGTTTTTAACCGATATGATATTGAAGGTATCTCGGAAGAAATTTATGAGGCCGCCAAACCGACTATTTTTTCAGAACCTCCCGTTGATATAGTTTATGAAGAAGAAATATCTGTTGAGGACGGAGCAAGAGTGTTCGCCGTTGAATACCTGCCGGGACAGTACGACCAAAGGGCGGATTCCGCCATGCAGTGCGTGCAGATTATATCCCAGAAGGAAAGGCCTGAAATAGCGGTTGCGAAAGTAATTGTGCTTGAAGGAAATATCAGCGAAAGTGATTTTGAAAAAATAAAAAGTTACTGTATAAATCCGGTGGACAGCCGTGAGGCTTCGCTGGAAAAACCGGAAACGCTTGCAATGAAAATGGACGTTCCTGATGATGTAGCAAGCTTTGAAGGGTTTATCGATAAGACTGAAGAAGAAATTATTGCTCTTAGGAATGAACTTGAAACGGCAATGAGCAGTGAGGACATGCTGTTTTGCCAGAAATATTTTAGGGACGTTGAGAAAAGAAATCCTACTGCTACGGAAATACGCGTAATTGACACTTATTGGTCAGATCACTGCCGCCATACGACATTCCAGACAAAGATCGAAAATGTTGAGTTTGAAGACGGGGCTTATAAAACGCCTGTTGAAAAGGCATATTCATATTATATGGATGAAAGAAAACGCGTTTACGGGGATAAGGAAAAAGACGTCTGCCTTATGGATATTGCAGTGCTCGGCATGAAAGCGCTGCGTATGAACGGTACTCTTGATAATCTTGATCAGTCTGAAGAAATAAATGCCTGCTCCATAGTTGTGCCTGTAGATGTTGACGGTATTGAAGAAGAATGGCTTATTATGTTTAAAAATGAAACGCATAATCATCCGACAGAGATAGAGCCGTTCGGCGGCGCCGCCACATGCCTTGGAGGAGCTATAAGAGATCCGCTAAGCGGAAGGAGCTATGTTTATCAGGCGATGCGTGTAACAGGGGCTGCCGATCCGAGGACAAAGGTTGAAGATACGATTAAAGGGAAGCTGCCGCAAAGGAAGATTGTGACTGAAGCGGCAAGGGGATACAGTTCATACGGGAATCAAATTGGGCTTTCAACAGGCCAGGTGGCTGAGATATATGACGATGGATTTGTTGCAAAGCGAATGGAAATAGGGGCTGTTATAGCAGCGGCCAAAAAAGAGCATGTTATTAGGAAATCTCCTGAAAAAGGCGACGTTGTAATTCTTACGGGCGGACGTACCGGACGTGACGGATGCGGCGGGGCTACAGGTTCGTCAAAGGAACATACGCTTGAATCGATTACAACATGCGGCGCGGAGGTTCAAAAGGGAAATGCGCCGACAGAAAGGAAACTTCAAAGGCTTTTCAGAAATCCTGAAGTAAGCGTTATGATAAAAAGGTGCAACGATTTCGGAGCCGGAGGCGTTTCCGTTGCGATAGGGGAACTTGCCGAAGGCCTTACAATAGATTTGGACGCCGTGCCTAAGAAGTATGAAGGGCTTGACGGTACGGAGCTTGCAATTTCCGAAAGCCAGGAAAGAATGGCTGTCGTAGTTGCAAAGGAAAATGTTGATAAATTCATTAAGTTTGCAGAAGAGGAAAATCTTGAAGCTACTCCCGTTGCGGTTGTAACAGATGACAGAAGGCTCACAATGAAATGGAGAGAAAAGAATATTGTTGATATTTCAAGGGATTTTCTCGATACAAACGGCGCAAAGCAAAGAATTTCCATCAAAGTTGCTTCTCCTGAAAAATCATCATACTTTGAAACGCCTGTTGTCAGCGAGGGGCTGATAAATTCAAATTTAAAAGAAGCATGGCTTGAAAACATATCGGATTTGAATACGGCAAGCCAGAAAGGGCTTGTTGAGCGATTTGACTCAACAATAGGCGCCGGAACCGTACTTATGCCTTTCGGCGGCAAAAACCAGCTTACTCCGCCGGAGGTTATGGCGGCGAAGATACCGCTTCTTAAGGGAGAAACGACAACGGCTACCCTTATGAGTTTCGGATATAATCCCAAGATATCAAAATGGAGCCCGTTCCACGGAGCTGTGTATGCGGTTATTGAAAGCCTTTCAAAAATTGTTGCAGCAGGAGGGGAATATTCAAAAGTAAGGCTTACGTTTCAGGAGTATTTTGAAAAACTCGGAACGGATCCTGTTAAATGGGGCAAGCCTTTTGCGGCTCTTGTCGGAGCTTTCAGGGCGCAGATGGAATTTGGCGTTGCGGCTATCGGAGGAAAGGACAGCATGAGCGGCACATTTATGGATATGTCAGTGCCGCCGACACTTGTGTCGTTTGCAGTCGATACGGCAAAAGTTGACGATATTATTTCGCCGGAATTTAAAAATGCCGGGAATACTGTCGTTTATCTTCCTATGAAACTTGATAAATATGATTTGCCTGATTTTGAATATGCAAAAAAACTTTTCAGCCTTGTAACCTCCCTTATTAAAAAAGGCGTTTGCATATCCGCCCATACTGTAAGAAACGGCGGTATTGCAGAGGCAATCACTAAAATGGCCGTTGGAAACGGTATAGGTTTTGTATCTGAGGACGAAATAGACATTGTTAACCTTTTCAGGCCTGCATACGGTTCGTTTGTACTTGAAATATCTAACGCAAAAGTAATAGACTTTATGGGCCTTGACGCCAAGATAATCGGAAAGACTGCCGAAGATGAAAGCATCATAATAGGCGATACGAAAATCGAACTTTCCGAAGCGCTTAATTCGTGGGAAGGAACTCTTGAAAAAATATTCCCCACAACGGTTAAAAACAGTAAAATTGGAAATCCTGAAATTAAACCTTTTGAGAATTTCAATTTTGCAAAGCCTGCAATTAAGGCCGCTAAACCAAAGGTATTTATACCTGTTTTTCCGGGCACTAACTGTGAATATGATACGGCCAGGGCATTTGAAAAGGCCGGAGCCGAAACAAAAACTCTTGTTGTAGCCAATATGACTGTAACGGCTCTCGAAGCGTCAATAGAAAAAATGGTTAAAGAAATTAATAACAGCCAGATTATTATGATACCCGGCGGTTTCAGCGCCGGAGATGAACCAGACGGTTCGGGTAAATTTATAGCCGCCGTGTTCAGGAACCCTTATGTAAAAGAAGCCGTTATGGATTTGCTTAAAAACCGCGACGGTCTTATGCTTGGAATATGCAATGGCTTTCAGGCGCTTGTCAAACTCGGTCTTGTTCCATATGGCGAAATCAGGGATCTTGATGAAAACAGCCCTACTTTAACATATAATTCAATCGGAAGGCATGTAAGCTGTCTTGTTGATACAAAAATTACTTCGACACTTTCACCATGGCTTTGGGGAACAAGCTGCGGCGAAATTCATACAGTGCCTGTTTCTCATGGAGAAGGCCGGTTTATAGCGCCTGAAGAAGAATTGAAGAGGCTTATCGCAAACGGACAGGTCGCGACACAATATGTCGATAAAAAAGGCAAAGCAACATATGACATAAAGTTTAACCCAAATGGTTCAATAATGGCTGTTGAAGGAATTACAAGCCCTGACGGAAGGGTGCTTGGAAAAATGTGCCACTCTGAAAGAATCGGAAACGGTTTATATAAAAACGTAACTGGAAACAAAGACCAGAAAATTTTTGAATCCGGAGTATCATATTTTAAATAGAAGGAGGCATATTAATGAAAGTTACTGCTTTAGTTTTAAGTTCAGTGTCATTAGCGGTTTCGGCTGCGCTTTTAGCGTTCTCTATTGTAAATTTAGCAAGAAAAAACTGCTGACAATATGGTATTTGTGGATTGGTTTTTTAAAAATATCTGTGGATAGCATATTTAAAGTAAAAATAAAATTTTAGGAGGTAATTCACATGGTAAAAGTAGGTATTAACGGTTTTGGCCGTATAGGCAGGCTTGTACTCCGCGCTTCTCTTGAAAGGGACGACGTCCAGGTTGTTGCGGTAAACGATCCGTTTGTCGATCCGGAATATATGGTTTATATGATGAAATACGATTCGGCGCAGGGAAAATTTAAAGGCGATGTATTTGCGAAAGACGGCAAGCTTGTTGTTAACGGAAAGGAAATAACTGTATTTGCATGTATGGATCCTGCCTCTATACAGTGGAAAGACGCCGGGGCTGAATATATTGTCGAAGCAACCGGAGCGTTCACTACTACGGACAAAGCAAAAGCACATTTTGAAGGAGGAGCTAAAAAAGTTATTATTTCAGCTCCTTCAGCAGACGCGCCTATGTTTGTAATGGGCGTTAATAATGATAAATATACAAAAGATATGAACATCGTTTCAAACGCTTCTTGTACTACAAACTGCCTTGCGCCTTTAACTAAAGTTATTCATGATAAGTTCGGCATTGTTGAAGGCCTTATGACAACAGTTCATTCAACAACTGCTACACAAAAAACCGTTGACGGCCCTTCTAAAAAAGACTGGAGGGGAGGACGCGCTGCTGCGGCGAACATTATTCCTTCTTCAACGGGAGCGGCAAAAGCTGTAGGCAAAGTTATTCCGGAGCTTAACGGGAAACTTACAGGCATGAGTTTCCGTGTTCCTACAATCGATGTTTCTGTTGTTGACCTTACATGCAGGCTTGAGAAAAAGGCAACCTATGAAGAAATTAAATATGCCGTAAAGGCGGCCTCCGAAGGACCTCTTAAAGGCATACTCGGATATACGGAAGACGCGGTTGTTTCCAGCGATTTCCTCGGAGATCCCAGAACTTCTATTTTTGACGCCCAAGCCGGTATTGCTTTAAATGATAATTTTGTTAAGCTTGTAAGTTGGTATGACAACGAATGGGGCTATTCAAACAAGGTTGTTGATTTAGTATGCCATATGGCTAAGGTTGACGCCCAATAATTTAAAATTTATGTTATGCGCATATGAAAAGATATAAGCAAAGTGCCAGTAGGCTTATGAATTATGAATAATTAAGCCATACCTTGCTATGACAATGATTTTCAAACCGCTTCTTTGACAAAAAAGAATTTTTTAGTCAAGAGGCGGTTTTTTTTGAAATAAAAAATATGAGAATAGCTGTATATTTGAGAAATGTACGCATTATTGCATAAACGTCAGATAAATAATTTTGATATTAAGCTTGATATATTATTTTAAATGGGAATTTAAAAATTAATTGGTGTGGAAAGGAAGTATGCGGTATGAGGCGTAAAGCATATTGTCTTGGAACAGTGGAATTTATGAACAATTGAGGTTGTAAAACATTACAGTTGGGGGAATGTTTTTTCGTATGATTTTAATTATATATATAGATTAAATACATTAAAAATATAGGGATTACATATATAAACATGGATTTTTAAGAAGAATATCGGCTTAATACATATTTTTAATTAGCGGTTGCAGGCGTATTTTAAGTTCTGCCGTGGGATAGTTTATGAAATAATTTGATAAAAAAAATAATAAAAATCAAAAGTTATTATTTACTTTCTATATATAGTATAGCCTATAATGAAATTAAATAAATTAAAAGTTACAAATAATTTATAAAAAAGTATTGAAAAATATTAAAAGTGATTTATGCTTAATATTTGGAGGAACATTTATGAAGGCATTAAAGGGATTAAGAGTGTTGGATTTGACACATGCGTATAACGGCCCTTTTTGTACAACGCTTTTGGCTGATAACGGGGCTGATGTAATAAAATTTGAACCTCCTGAAGGGGATCAATGCAGAACGTGGGGACCTATTGATGAAAAAAGCGGTGAAAGCGGGTTTTATGCCTTCTTAAACAGAAATAAAAAAGGCGTTACCCTAAATTTAAAAAACGAAAAGGCGCGTGAAATTTTCTATAATATGGTTAAGGATGCAGATGTGGTTGTAGAAAATTTCAGGGCAGGAGTAGCGCATAAACTAAAAGTTGATTATGAAACGCTCAAAAAAATAAATCCAAAGATAATATATGCATCGGGTTCGGGGTTTGGACAAAACAGCCCCCTCTCGAACCGCCCATGCTATGATATTGTTGCCCAGTCAATGAGCGGTATGGTAAATTTGACAGGGTTTCCGGAAAATGTACCTACAAAGGTAGGATCCTCAGTAGGAGATAATGTTACGGGCATTTATCTGTGCGTAGGGATTTTAATGGCTTTATATCACAGAGAAAAAACGGGAGAAGGCCAACAGGTTGACGTTTCAATGGTTGATACGCTTTTCAGTCTGCTTGAAAACGCTATTGTAATAACGACAATGAAAAATGTTATACCGCAGCGCCAAGGAAATATTGATCCTTCTATTGCGCCTTTTGACATCTATGAGGCAAAGGACGGATTTATATCAATAGGCGTTGGAAACGACAAATTGTTTAAAATTTTCTGCAATGAGATCGGCAGGCCCGAATGGATTAATGATCCTAAATATTTGACTAACGATTTGAGATGCGAGAATTATAAAAACGGTTTGCAGCAGGGTATAAGGCAATGGGCAAAGGAACGTACAAAAAAAGAAATAGAGGATATATTTGACAAAGCGGGAATTCCGTGCGGCCCGGTTTTGGATATGAAGGAAGCTATTGATCATCCGCATATTAAAGCAAGGGAAATGATGGTGCATATGGAGCATCCGACAATAGGGGATATGTATTTTCAGGGATGCCCTGTAAAACTCTCAAAAACTCCGGGAAGCGTAGATACGCCGGCTCCTCTTTTGGGCCAGCACAATAAGGAAGTTTTCGGACTTACAGACGAAGAAATGGAAGAAATGAAAAAGGAAGGAATTTTATAATCGGAGGAGTATTTTTATGAGAAGGGAAGCTTTTTTGAGCTATAATATGACAACGGCCGACGCCAATAATGCCGAAGGCATAGTTCCCATAGGAAGGCAGTTTGACTTTATAGGCGACGTTGAAACGGAACTTATGATATTAAACGACGGCGATGAGTCGCTGTGTCTTGGATATGACGACGTTAAATTTTTTGAAGACGTTTATGTAGGAGATATGCTTAATTTTAAAGCAACTATGCTTAATATAGGAAATACTTCAAGAACATGCCTTATACAAACGTTTAAAGTTGCTACTAAAGCAAAAAGGCTTGGAATCGAAGGCGCGAAAGACAGCGATATTTTTTATTATGACGAGCCTAAACTTATTACTGAAGGGAAAGTTACGCTTGTTGTAAAAAAACATTTGCAAAGGGGCGTCCAGCCTGACGGTATTGTAAACGATCCATGGTTTGAAATCTGATAATTTATGGGAGGAATATAAAATGGATCAGGAAATAAAAGAATTTACGGAAACTATGCGCTATAGGATGTCGGACAGAGATGTATTTTATGGCGGCGGAGTTGTAAACGGCGCAAGGTCTATTACATATATGGGAGATTTGGCTGAAAGGATAATGGCAAAAGCTTTCAGAAAGACAGCAAGGTGTATAAAAGTCGAAACTGTCAGATTACATTCGCCTGTTTTTGCCGGAGATTATCTGGAGTTTATAGCAAGAATTACGGAAGTTAAGGGAAAGGCGGCAAGGATTGAATGCCGTTCGTTTAAAATAGCGGAAATACCTGAAAATCCGGAATTTGAAAGTTCTATCGATGTACTTGAGAAACCTGTTTTATCTACCTCGGCTGTATTCTGGTATGAACCGCGTGAATGATAATGATGGATAATGCGTTTAATACGCATTTGAAATAGCTGCTGTTATAATTTTATTTTATTATCTGGTTTATGAAAGGATGATTGTATGAGCAAATACGATGTAATTATTAAGAATGGTACTATTATAACTGCTTCTGATATTTATCAGGCCGACATCGGTATTAAAGACGGCAAAGTTGTTGAGATTTCTACAGCTATAGGCGACGATGCCGCAAAAGTAATAGATGCAAAAAATAAATACGTTATTCCGGGCGGTATTGACGCGCATACACATTTGGATATGCCTTTCGGCGGAACGTTTTCCAGCGATGATTTCCAGACCGGTTCAAAGGCGGCTGCAATAGGCGGCACAACAGCCGTTATTGACTTTTCCGTTCAGCCGGGCGGCGGCACTTTGGCAGACGCGCTCAGGATATGGAAAGAAAAAGCGGAAAAAGCTTGTATCGATTATGGTTTCCATATTGCTATAACAAACTGCGACGATAATGCCATTAAAGAAATTCCTGAAATGATGGAAGAAGGCGTAACAAGCTTTAAAGTTTATATGGTTTACGACGGAATGCGCGTTGATGACGAAGCATTTATGAAGATATTGGAAAAATCAGCGGAATGTCATGCGCTTGTTGGCGTTCACTGCGAAAACTACTATGTAATCAAACATTTAACAGAAGAACTTTTGGCGGCAGGAAAAGTCGAACCTAAATATCACGCCGTTTCAAGGCCTGCAAAATGCGAGGGCGAAGCGGCCAACAGGGCTATCAAGCTTGCGGAAATGACAAACGCCCCTCTTATGATTGTGCATAACACATGCGAGGAATCTATTTCCAGGATCAAAGAAGCAAGGGACAAAGGAATTAAAGTTATGGCTGAAACATGCCCTCAGTATCTTCTTTTATCAGAAGATAATTATGAGGAACCAGACTTCGGCGGTTCAAAATATGTAATGTCCCCTCCGTTAAGGGATAAGAAAAACTGGGATTATATTTGGAAACAGATTAAAGACGGCGTTATATCGACTGTAGCTACAGACCATTGTCCGTTCTTCTTAGAACAAAAACGCCTTGGCATTGACAACTTTGCAAAAATACCAAACGGCGCTCCGGGAATTGAGGCAAGGATTCCTCTTATGTTTACATATGGACCTAAACATGGCCTCTCATTACAGAAAGTTGTTGAGGTTACATCTACGAATCCGGCTAAAATATACGGAATGTATCCTCAGAAGGGTACCATAGCAGTTGGAAGCGACGCCGATATTGTTATATTTGATCCTGAAAAGAAAGTTACAATTACGAAATCAATGATGCATGAAAACGTTGACTATACATCATATGAAGGATTTGAACTTGAAGGATATCCAGTAATGACGTTATCAAGGGGCGATATTATTGCCGAAAACGGCGAATATGTCGGTGAAGAAAAACGCGGCAAATATATTAAACGCGGTATTGGCGAAATAATGTAACCTAATGTAACCCATAAAGGCGGTGTGATATGAGTAGTATTGTGGCTTTGGGCTTGACAACTGCAATTTTATGCGGAGCATGGACATGGGCGGCAGGTATTATCGGGTTTTTAGGCTGGGCAGGGTTTTCAGGATGCACATCTTATTTTGCATGCCCTGATAAAGGCTTAAAGGGCGTAATATCATGCATATGCTGTACTATGAGCGGCGTTGCTTACGCTATGATTTCAATTAAGCTTGGAGGGATACTGACATTCCCCTTTGCAAGCATTATTGTTACTATAGTTGCGACATATTTAATGTGCGTACAGAATAAAGTTAAACTGTTATCGTATATACCCGGAACATTTTTCGGATCATTTTCAACATTTGCAGCTAACGGAGATCCTATGATAATACCGTCAATACTCTGCGGTATTATATTGGGGCTTGCATGTGACAAATCCGGGCAGTGGCTTTTTAAAGTAGCAGGAAAGAAAGAAGAAAACTAATTTAAATAAAAAACGCTTGGCTTGGCGCTGTATATTTACCCTTCAACCATACGGCGCAATTAATAACATAGGCTGCCGTATATACCCGTGTGCGGCAGTTCTATGCTGAAAAAATCCAGCTTTCTAATTTATGATAGAAATCTGGATTTTTTATATCATGCCTTTTTATTTTTCTTTTTCGTGCAAGGAGAAAATTCCGGTATCTTGTTTACTGGTATATATATTTTTGTTATATGGCTTGCTTCGTCTGCTACATCGAGAGGCGAAATTATAAATTCCTCTGTGCAATAGCCGCATATTTCGTAATTATTCGATTTTATCCAGTTAATCATTTCGACATATGTATTAAGTATTGTATTGTAAGGCCCTATATGTATCATTGTCAGTGCGAGAGGAAAACCGAGTTTGCGAAATTCAGGACTGTTTTGTATACTGTTTTCAACATGTATTGCAAATTCTACAAAACTGTCTTGGAGAAGGAATTTATCAAGAGGATTTTCATTTAAAAAAGTTACAAATATAGAACCGCAGACTTTTAACCGGCGTTTTGCGGCTTCACTGATTATATCCCGCCAGCGATCAAGGCTCATTTCGGCGTTTTTATAGTTTTTCATAATTTGCCTGTTAAAAAATAAGTTTATTTCGGGCAGGGATTCAAGTATCATGCCGTCATGACGGTAGTTTTTAACTTTGTCATGATTTTTTAATATATTTACACCTTTTTTTAATCTTTGCAAAAAATATTGCCCTTCTGTATATTGAAGCGTCATTTCATAAATTTCTTCTTTTATTTCGACAAGCTTCTTTTCAATTGAACTTTCAATAAGCTGAGGGTTTCCGGCTGAAATAATTTCGTTTATTTCTTTAAGTGAAAAACCGAAGCGTCTGAGGTTTTTAATTGTAAGGATTGTTAAAAGCTGATCCTTTGTGTAGTATCTGTAATTATTGTCGGTATCCCTCTGCTGAGGGACAATTAAGTTAATTGTATCATAATATCTGAGTGTTTTCGAGGAGATATCGCACAGTTCGGAAACTTCGCCGATTGTGTAAAATTGCTTGTCTGTCATTTTTCCACCTCTTTAATGTCAGCTGAAAATTCTTATTAGTTAAATGAAATCCATTATAAATATTTTTTAAATAGATTATAACATTTTAGTGAACTATTATCAATTGATTTTTATATTTGTGACATAATTCGGTTTAGCCGAGCGCTACATCAAGCACCATCATAACAAGAAAACCAAACATAACTCCGATAGTTCCCGAATGTGAATGCTCCCCAAGATGCGCTTCAGGTATGAGCTCTTCAACGACAACATATATCATTGCTCCGGCGGCGAAAGAGAGCAGCCATGGAAGCATTGTCGATACAACGCCTATCAGCAGAACTCCCACAATGCCTGCAACCGGTTCTACAATGCCTGATAAGGCGCCATAAATGAATGATCGTGTATTTGAAAACCCCTCTTTTTTTAAAGGCAGAGAAATAGCGGCGCCTTCGGGAAAATTCTGTAGCCCCATGCCAACGGCCAAAGTAATCGCGGAGGCAAGCGTTACTGCCGGTTCGCCGTATCCAGCCATACCGAATGTAAGGCCTACTGCAAGCCCTTCGGGGATATTGTGAAGCGTAACGGCAAGCACAAGCATTATTGTTCTGCTGAGAGGGGATGGAAGCCCTTCCGGTTTATCACTGCCGGGATGAAGATGCGGAAGTATATTATCAAGTATCATTAAAAATGCCCCGCCGATTATAAATCCTCCGGCAGCCGGTATCCAGCCGATTTTTCCCTGTTGTTCGGCCATTTCTATGGCGGGATTCAAAAGCGACCATATTGACGCGGCTATCATTACGCCGGCAGCGAAACCAAGAAAAACTCTTTGTATATTCGGTTTAATTTCATCGTGAAAGAAAAAAACGATTGCCGAACCAAGCGCAGTCATAAAAAATGTAAATCCCGTACCCATAAGGGCAAGCGCCAATGGCGAAAAAGTTGTCATATAAAACTCCTTTCATACAAAGTAAACATTTTGAATTTATTATGCTGATAATTTCCGGTTATAATTCCAAATGCAAAACAGAAAGATACTAATTTGCAAAGGTTTGTATGCCGTTAGTTTTGCGTATGCAATTTATTTTATGTAATAAAATAATAAAACAGCAACTGTAAAAACATCTGCTTGTCTTAGGAGATACTACATTCATTTTACAACGGGATTTACAGCTGTATACAGACAGCAGTGTGCAAATCTGCCATTTGTGTATTTAGATGGGATCGTGCTTTCAAAGTCTTGTGTGAAAGCGCAGTTTATAATGCCGCGGTTCTGTTCGTTCCATACTTTCCGCCATGCTTTTTTGTACGTTAGGCTAAATTTCCATTCTTATCAATTTCATCATATTTTATATACGTACCGTTTTCAATTTTTTCTTCAAGCGAAGTAAAGAAGTCCGGCGTTACGGCCATTATCGTAAGCTCAAAGTCATCTTTTTCATTGCCTGAATAATCGCCGCGTTTTGATACGGGTGAAATTACCGTTTAAAAATTTATAAGCGCTGTTAAAATTAAAGGTAAAGGCATTTTGCCGATTATTATATCGTTCTATAATTTATTGATATTTTTGGTTTCATCTAAAAGATTAGTTGTCCATATAGTAACCGATTTAAAATTATATGCCATTTTTAATTTCATAAAACCGCGGTTTTCAATAAAAATTAATCTGAAATAAAACTTATCTGTTAAAAATAAACATGTTTATTTTTGACTGCCGCAGTATAAAATGGAAAATGTATTTCTATTTTAAATATATTATATTTTATTATATCATATGAAATATTGTAAATCTATATTTGAATGAATTGATTATGTAACGTTGCCGTAAAATACAAAGTATTTGTTACATGTATGAAGAACTGATTAGAAATAGTACCCAGGGTTATTAAGTAAAAATATGCACCGTTTAATTTTTTGTAATATTGCTGTTGACAAAAACTTTTTTATAAAGTATTATAATAACAATAAAAGGGAGTAGCTGACGTCTTAAGGCGTTTATGATACCGTCAGTACGATGATAATTCATCCGGATCATAAGTAATAAGCGAGACTTTTATTGCATAGTTTAAATGCAATAAAAAGCTCGCTTTTTTTGCATTTAGAAATATTATTTGGTAAAGATATAAACAAAGGGAGGAAATGCAATGAAAAATTTTTACAGAATGACCGAGGAAGAGGTTAGGCTTAAAATTAACGGTTCAAGCAAACCGCTGACGGATGAAATGGTTTTGGCGAACCAAAAAAAATACGGGCCTAATGAAATAACCGAAGGGAGTAAAAAAAGCACAGCACGTATTTTTTTAGAACAGTTTAAGGATTTTCTTGTTATAATACTTATTTTTGCCGCTGTTATTTCAGGCGTCTTGGGCGATATTGAAAGTTCGGCGGTTATATTAGTCGTAATATTGATTAACGCTGTTTTGGGAACTGTTCAGACGGTAAAAGCGGAACAGTCGCTGAACGGGCTGAAAAAACTTTCGGCTCCTGAGGCAAAAGTCCTTCGTAACGGAGTTGTTATAAGAGTTCCTGCAAGGGAAGTAACTGTGGGAGACGAGGTAATTATAGAAGCCGGCGACAGTATTCCTGCCGACGGCAGGGTTATAAGAAGTGCAAGTATGAAAGTCGACGAAAGCGCATTGACGGGAGAGAGCCTGAGTGTGGAAAAAAATGCTTGTATCATTGAAAAGGAAGTGTCTCTTGGCGACAGGATAAATATGGTCCATTCGGGAAGCTTTGTAACTTATGGGCGTGGTGCGTTTCTTGTTACTTCAATCGGTATGGATACGGAAGTTGGGAAAATAGCTTCGCTTTTAGAAAATACGTCTGACAAAAAAACTCCTTTGCAGAAAAGCCTTGACAGTTTCGGAAAGAAACTTTCGGTTGCAATTATTATTTTTTGTCTTGTGCTGTTTGGGCTGAGTGTTTTAAGGGGGGAAAGCATAGGCAGCGCATTTATGTTTGCAGTGGCTCTGGCTGTGGCCGCTATACCTGAAGCTTTAAGCTCTATTGTTACGATTGTCCTTTCCTTCGGAACACAGAAGATGGCAAAAGAAAATGCGATAATTAGGAAACTTCAGGCAGTTGAAGGGCTTGGGAGCGTTTCGGTTATATGTTCCGACAAAACAGGAACCCTTACAAAAAATAAGATGACGGTTGAAAATTATTATGTTGGTGAAAAAGACATAGAGGCCGAAAATATTGACGTCAAAAATATTGACGTCAAAAATGAGGAGGAGATGGAACTTTTAACTTTCAGTATGCTTTGTAACGATTCTGAAAACGACGGCGGAAAAGAAATAGGAGATCCTACAGAGATAGCCCTCATAAACATTGGAAAAGAGCTGGGAGAAGATTATAAAAAAGTTAGAAATAAGTATCCGAGGGCTTCGGAAAACCCGTTTGACAGTGACAGGAAGCTTATGTCGACAGCCCACAACTTCGGAAGCTGTAATCTTATGATAACAAAGGGAGCCGTCGACGTAATATTAAAAAGAGTAAAAAACATTAAATTTAACGGTGAAATAAGAGAAATAACGGAAAACGATATACAGATTATTGAAGCTCAAAATGAAAAATATTCCCAAAACGGGCTTAGGGTTCTTGCTTTTGCATTTAAGAAAATAAAGGAGGATGAAAATATATCAAATGAAAGTGAAAGAGATTTAACATTTCTTGGACTTATTGCAATGATGGATCCTCCCAGGGATGAGTCTAAATCGGCTGTCGGAGAGTGTATAAAAGCAGGGATTAAACCTGTTATGATTACCGGAGACCACAAAATTACAGCGGCTGCTATAGCAAAACGAATAGGAATACTTGACGACATGTCGCAGGCATGCGAAGGTTCTGTATTAGACGGTATGGATGACAATGAACTTATGGATTTTGTCGGCAATATATCGGTCTATGCAAGGGTTTCGCCTGAACATAAAATAAGGATAGTAAGAGCATGGCAAAATAAAGGGAATATTGTTTCGATGACGGGCGACGGCGTTAATGACGCGCCGGCGCTGAAACAAGCCGATATCGGCGTTGCAATGGGTATAACGGGAAGTGAAGTTTCAAAGGATGCCGCTTCAATGGTTTTGACTGACGATAATTTTGCGACTATTGTTAAAGCTGTTGAAAACGGCAGGAATGTATATAAAAATATTAAGTCTTCAATACAGTTCCTGCTTTCAGGAAATTTCGGCGGTATCCTTACTGTTATGTTTGCATCGTTTGCAGGGCTTCCGGTACCTTTTGCCCCCGTGCATCTTTTGTTTATAAACCTTTTGACTGACAGCCTTCCTGCCATTGCCCTTGGAATGGAGCCGCATAATAAAGACGTTATGAATGAAAAGCCAAGGCCGGCGGATCAGTCAATATTAACTTCGGATTTTCTTAAAACTGTCGGTATTGAAGGACTTATAATCGGGGCGCTTACAGTTACTGCATTTTTAATCGGGCTGAGAAGCGGAAACGGCGTTTCCGCAAGCACTATGGCATTTGGAACTCTGTGTTTAAGCAGGCTTGTGCATGGCTTTAACTGTAAATCCTCAAAACCGGTTATTTTTACGAAAAAATTCTTTAACAACATATATATGCAGGCGGCGTTTATCATTGGATTTGTGCTAATGACGGCCGTACTCACCGTTCCGGGACTGCAAAATATTTTTAAAGTTGAAACTCTTGATTTATGGCAGCTTGCCACAGTTTACTGCCTTGCTTTGTCAAACCTTGTGATAGTGCAGTTTGTTAAATTTATAAGAAAATAGCGCTGTACAGCAGGAATATCTTTTATATTCCTGCTGAATTTTGTTTTTGGGTATGGATTATTGCTTATGAAAAAGTGAAACCAAAAAGGGAAGGGAAATAGATGGATGGAAATAAAAAAGGGGTTGGATTAACTGCAAAAATATTTGCGGGCTTAATATCGGGACTTGCAGCCGGCATATGCCTGCATTACTTTCCTTACGGCAGGTTTACGCGGGAATTTATAACAGATGGAATTTTTTATATTTTAGGAAACGGTTTTTTAAGGCTTATGCAGATGCTTGTTGTGCCGCTTGTTTTTACTTCGTTGGTGTGCGGAAGTTCATCGGTTGGCGATACTAAGGCTTTGGGCAAAATAGGCGTAAAAACGATGATATTTTATTTTTGCACAACTGCATGTGCAATAACTTTAGCGCTTGTTGTTGCTGATATTATAAACCCGGGCACAGGGCTTGATATGCCTGAACTTAATTCAACAAAAACGGACGTTGCGCAGCAGATAAATTTTAAGGACACGTTATTAAACATAGTGCCTGTTAATCCTGTTGCTGCAATGGCCGAAGGGAATATGCTCCAAATTATATTGTTTGCTGTGTTTGTGGGGCTTATATTTACAAGGCTCGGAGAAAAAGCGGGTATAGTATCAAGTTTTTTCAGACAATTTAATTGTATAATGATGGAAATGACGTCTTTTATAATGCATTCCGCGCCGATTGGAGTTTTTTGCCTTGTAGCAAAAACATTTGCCGAAATGGGTATAGAGGGTATTATCCCTATTTTCAAATATGTATTTGGAGTTTATATTGCTCTTATACTTCATTGTATTGTTGTTTATATGCCTATGTTTAAATTTTTTACCGGGTTAAGCCCGATTATATTTATTAAAAAATTTTTCCCCGTTATGGGATTTGCATTTTCAACGGCCAGTTCAAATGCGGCAATACCTATGTCAATAGAATATTTGAGTGACAGACTCGGCATATCAACTAATATATCGTCTTTTACAGTTCCTCTAGGAGCGACGATAAATATGGACGGCACGGCTATTATGCAGGGGATTGCCGTTGTGTTTGCGGCTCAGGCATATGGAATAGAACTCGGAATTTCCGAATTTATTACCGTTATACTTACGGCTACATTAGCTTCTGTCGGAACCGCCGGAGTTCCGGGCATGGGCACGGTTATGCTGTCTATGGTGTTTTCGTCTATTAATCTTCCTATTGAAGCTATAGGGGTTATAATGGGAATAGACAGGATTATCGATATGGCAAGAACAACGGTTAATGTAACAGGCGACGCCGTTTGCACTGCTATTGTTTCTGCAAAGGCGGATATGATTGATAAGAATATATTCAATTCATGATAATATTAAATTTTAAATTTGTCCGAATAAATTGGCGGAATTGATTGTGTATATATCTACAATTTAATTTTGAGGCAGAAGTTAGCAGCTTTTGAATTTTATATGTAATATTGAGTTATATATAACTTTTTTAAAGGCGCATATATTAAAGATGTAGCCTGTGGAATGTTTATAAAGGCAACTTTTATACGGTTTATGATTTTTATGCTTATTTATTTTATTTGACAGAACATATAAGGCGCCGATTATATCCATAAGCGTTAGTTAATGATGATTAGCTTTAACTTTTATGAAAAAGGCAGTGCGGTATTTCGTTATGCCGTATAATTTAATATTTACACAGCCGTTTAAATATTAAAGAATTTCAAAGGCTGTATTTACGAAAATTTTTATTTAAATACAGTGATTATTTCTGTGCAAAGGGTTTGCAGGGAAAATATAATAGCCTCTTGTGGCAATAGCGTTGAGTGAATTTTAAAAATCCCGCCGAAAATATATTAATATTTTAAAGCGGGATTTAATAGAATTATTAATTAATAAATATTATTGTAAGTTATATTAAATAAAATTTTCTTTTCTCCATTGTTTCAGCTCAAAAGTTATAAGTATAACCGCAAGCGCCATTGTAAGTATATCGGCGGCAGGGGCGGCTATTATTGCGCCGTCTAAACCGTATATGCTTGAAAGGAACAATGCAAGGGGAATTAAAAAGAAAGCTTGGCGCGACAGGGACAGAAGCAGAGCTTTCCACGGTTTGCCTATAGCCTGAAAAAATGAAGCGGTTGTCATAGGCGGGCCGTATATGAAAAACGCCATCATATAAATCCTTATAAAATGTTTTGTAAATTCGCTGTACAATGGATCGTTTTTAACAAACAAGCTTCCTATAACTCCGGCCAAACCTTGGTATATTGCAAACCATATTAATGAAATCACGAAAGATACCGTTACGGCGAGCTTATATGTTTCTTTTACCCTTGAATATTGTTTTGCGCCGAAATTAAAGCCGTTAATAGGCTGTGTGCCCGATGATACGCCTACGAGCATTGCGTGTGCAAGCTGATATATTTTCATAACCATACCGTAACAAGATAACGCTATATCGCTTCCATATATAGTAGCGGCTCCGTATTTCCTCATAAGGTTGTTCATAACTATCTGCATTATGGCCGCGCTTATCTGTGTAAAAAAGCTTGGTATACCGAGAGTAAATATCATCTTGCATGTTTTGGCTTTAAGTTTCATATTTAAAGCTGAAAAATGTATATTTTTAAATTTAGGTATATATATCAGGCAGAGTATTCCTGAAACAAACTGGCCTATGATTGTGGCTATAGCCGCACCCTCTACACCCATATCAAACCCGAAAATAAAAACGGGATCTAACACAACGTTTATCAACGCTCCGATCATCATGCATTTCATAGTATATTTTGGATTGCCGTCGGAACGTATTATAGCCGTAAATGAAACGTTAAATATCATGAAAGGAAGGCCGAACAGAATAATCCTTGAATATGAAGCGGCAGATTCAAAAACCGATTCGGTTGCCCCGAATATTAAAATGAGCTGTTCCAAAAATATGTTTCCGACAATCACAACAAAAACGCCGAATACGATTAGCAGTGCAAACGCGTTTGCAAATGTATTGTCGGCATCTTCTTTTTCTCCGCGGCCTAAATGAAGGCTGATATTCGCGGCGCAGCCGTCGCCTGTCATAAGGGCGATGGCCATACAGATTGTAGTCAAAGGAAAAGCAACATTTGTTGCGGCTATACCTACTACTCCAACCTTTTGCCCTACGAAAATCTGATCTACTATATTATACAAATAATTTACTATAAGCGTCAGCGCAGTCGGAACTGAAAATCTCAATAAAAGCTTTGAAATAGGATCAATTGCAAGTGGATTTTTTAAATTTTTATCCATAAATAATTCTCCTTTCTGAAATAAAAAAAGCATCTTTGAAACAGACGCTTTTAATTCCAGAGAACGAGAGTAATTAGGAAAGCGGCTGCTTCAAGCCAATCTTCTCCCATCCAGACTTACTGTCGGCTTCAGGTTTTAACTGAATTTGCAAAATAATTGCTCGCGGGCTGATACCGCCGGTAGGGTCAATCCCATTTCCGAAGAATATAAATATATTATAAAGTTACAATAATTATGTTGTCAATATTAATATTAGATGAAAAAATTATAAACTAATTTTGTTAAATCATTTTATTGACTTTAATTATAGCTAAATGGTATTCTTATTTGGGAACAATTTTTAATTTTTGTGTATAATTTAAGAGGGAGGTAAAAGAGACGTGCATGAAGAATTTTTATCGCTTGATCACATTAAACAGGCTAAGGAAAGGATATCGCCGTTTATAAACCGTACGCGATTGATTCGTGCAGAAACTTTAGACGGTATTTTAAACTGCAATGTCTATTTGAAGCCGGAAATGCTTCAAAAAACAGGGGCTTTCAAGTTTAGGGGCGCCTTAAATACAGTGTTTATGTTAGATGATGAAATTCGTAAAAAAGGAATTATTACAAGCTCGTCAGGAAACCACGGACAGGCATGCGCTTACATAGGAAAAATGCTGGGAATTCCCGTTACCGTTGTCCTCCCGGATGATACGCCGCAAATTAAAATTGAAAGAACGAAGAAATATGGAGCCGAGATAATCCTTGAAGACAGATCGTATGAAAAAAGGTGGATACGGGTTCAGCAGGAAGTTGATAAATATGGATATACAGTTATACACCCTTATGAAAATTTTAATGTAATGGCAGGACAGGGAACGATAGGGCTTGAAATATTGGAAGATTTGCCGTATGTTGACAAAGTTGTTGTACCAGTAGGAGGCGGAGGGCTTATTTCAGGTATTTCAACAGCAATAAAAAGCATAAATCCTAAAATAAAGGTTATAGGAATAGAGCCGGAAGCATCGGCGCCATATATTGAAAGCAGAAAACAACATAAACGCGTCAGCGTAGGGAATACTCCGACAATAGCGGACGGGCTTTCTACAAGACAGGCAGGCGATAATACATATCCGATAATTGAAAAAAACGTAGACGAACTTATAGGCGTAGACGAGGAATCAATTAAACGGGCTGTTAAACTTATTGCTTCAAATGCAAAACTTGTTGCAGAGCCTTCTGCATGCGTAGGCATAGCGGCTGTGTTGAGCGGCAAATTGAATTTTTCCGTAAATGAAAATGTAGTTTTTGTGCTTACGGCGGGTAACTGGGATATAGACAAAATAGGAAAAATTCTAAATGACGAGGAGCTGTAGGAAAGTTAACGGCTATTTTGATTCGGATCCGGAAATAAGAAGGAAGCCATAACTGTTTACATTTGAGATGTTTAAATATTTTTTAAAATATATACGATTAAAATAAGCACTCTGAGTTTTCAGTTCAGTATGAAAAGTTTTTAGTTTCTTTAGTTGGATTAGAAGGGTTTTAAATTATTTCTATAAATTTTATTAAATAGCGTTAATTATTTTGAGGTTGGCTTTGACATATACTTATAGATGAGCTTTTATATTCAGTTTCGCATTAAAGGTTATTTCAGATATTAAAATTGGAGGATAATATGAACTACAAAACAAAATCTGTCCATCAAACATGCGATGTAAATTATGCATCGGCAATATTTGAAATGTTGTCACCGGAAAATAAAGAGCTTGCTTATGAATTTTTGAAATACCTTAACAAAATGGAAAGGTATGAAAGAAAAAAAGAAATGTGCAGATAATAAGTTTTGTTTTAAGAAACGTCATAAATATTTTTTATGACGTTTCTTTTTATATAAAAATAAATTGGCTGTGTAAGTATTGTTTGCCATGAATTATCCCGGATACATCAACATAAAATAAAAAAAGATAATTATTTTAATATTTTATGAAAAAAAGAAACAACCTTTATATAAAATAAAGGTTGTTTGATATGTGCGCGACATGATTCGAACACGCGGCCTTCTGATCCGTAGTCAGACGCTCTATCCAGCTGAGCTACGCGCACATAACATTTGCGCAAGAAATATAATATCAGCATTTGGAAAATATGTCAAGCCTTATATTAAAAAAAAATATGTTTTTATTTGAAGATTTTTTTATGTTTTAATAATATTTTGTTGATTTAAGTAGATTTAGGTGGTATTATGTTAACGAAATAATAAAGTATTTATTTGGGAGTGAATTCTTTTGAGATCTAATTCCAAAAGGAAGAAAGTCTTTGTTTTGATTTATATATGCATTTTGGCAGTACCTTCTGTTTTACTTTTTAAGACAGGCGATGAATTAAAACAGGTGAGATATAATTTTAATATCTATAAAAAAGAAGCCGAATCGGCTATCCGGGAAAAAGAAAATAAAATAATGGAATTGGAAGAAGAACTTAATTTTACTAAATCTGATTATGACATGGATGATATGGATTACGGGAGCTGCGGGACTGCACCTTCGGGAACTTTTTTGAATATGGTAGTTGACTGGAGGGAAGATTCGGTGTATAATCCTAAAGAGAAAACTGCTTATCTGACTTTTGATGACGGTCCGAGCCAGCGAACTTCCGAAATCCTTGATATATTGGATCAGTATGGCATTAAGGCGACATTTTTTGTTGTGGGAACAAGGGATAAAGAAAGTCAATCGCTGTATAAAGAAATAGTTGATCGCGGCCATACTCTAGGGATGCATTCCCAAAGCCATAACTATGACAAGATATATGCGTCAACAGAGGATTTTCTTGCAGATTTTAACGAGATATTTACCACAATAAAAGATAAAACTAATTCAACGCCTGTATTATTCAGATTTCCGGGCGGTTCAAACAATCCGCGTATGGTTAAAAACAATACTGAAGAAGATATAAAAAAAGAAATGGCGGCAAGGGGATTTGTTTACTATGACTGGAATGTTTCAGGTGAAGACGCGGTTTATTCGAATGTAGCTCCTGATTCTATAGTAAACAATGTTTTGGAGGGATCAAGGAATAAGCACAGGGCTGTGATATTGTTGCATGATTCAGGTGCAAAAGAAAGTACGGTTGCAGCTCTTCCGCAAATTATAGAAGGCTTGAAAAAACAGGGATTTGTTTTTGATAAGCTTGAGTCAGATTTGGTTCCTATACAATTTCAATAAGTTTTTAAGCTGCATTTTGCAGCTTTAATATGCGGATATGGCGGAATTGGCAGACGCGCAAGATTCAGATTCTTGTCCCCGAAAGGGCGGTGCAGGTTCAAGTCCTGTTATCCGCATTCAGTACCTTCTTAGTAGATTTAAGAGGGTACTTTTTATTTTTTATGTTAGTTATAACAAATACAATAAATTTTGGTTTGCATACATTTAACAGCGTTGTTTATATAATGATTCTAAATGAGTTATGTATAAACAGAAAATACAAATTTTAACTTCATTCAAAAAAACAGGCTTATATATTCAGCCTGTTTTTTATTTTAAAATTTCAGGTATGCCGATATAATATTGATTGAAATACAATACGGTGGTATACTTTTGCGAAATGGAAGGGGATGAATAATTATGAACAAAAATTCTGAGCTGAAAACCGCATTTAAGACGGCGCTCCCGTATACGGCGCCTATATTTGCCGGTTTTCTTTTCTTAGGAATAGCCTATGGAATTTATATGAATATTTCAGGTTTTCCGGCTGTTTATCCGATATTAATGAGTATGACTATATTTGCCGGGTCAATGGAATTTGTGGCGGCGAACCTTCTTTTAGGAACGTTCGATCCTATAGGAGCGTTTGTCCTTACTCTTATGGTTAACGCTAGGCATTTATTTTATGGTATTTCCATGCTGGATAAGTACAAAAACGTAGGAAAAAAGAAATGGTATCTGATATTCGGCATGTGTGATGAATCTTTTTCAATTAACTATACTGCTTACATACCGGAAGGGGTTGACAAAGGCTGGTTTTATTTTTTTGTAACTCTTTTGAATAATGCATATTGGGTTGGCGGGGCGACTCTCGGCGGTATATTCGGCTCGCTTATAAATATTGACATCGAAGGTATAGACTTTATAATGACGTCGCTGATAGTTGTTATATTTCTTGAACAGTGCCTTAAAGATAAAGACCATACAAGCGCTGTAATAGGAGTTGTTGTGTCGGTAGTATGCCGTATTATTTTCGGGGAAAGCAATTTTATAATACCTTCAATGATAATAATACTCGGAGTATTGACACTTATTAGGAAAAAATTGGAAAGAGCAGGGGATAAATAATGACGATAATGCAGCAGGTGTTAACTATAGCGGCGGTTGTTGCCGGAACTGTGACGACAAGGTTTCTGCCTTTTATAATTTTTCCGGCGGATAAACCGACGCCCGAATATATAAAGTTTTTAGGAAAAGTTCTTCCGTCGGCGGCGTTAGGCATGCTTGTTGTATATTGCCTTAAAAATGTCGATATTACTTCAGGAACGCATGCCGTGCCGGAAATAATATCTATAGCTGTTGTGTGCTGCCTGCATATTTGGAAACGGGCAATGCTTTTGTCCATAGCGGGAGGAACATTTACATATATTATACTTGTTAATTATGTTTTCTGAATTTTTTATGTTGCATTAATTTGGCTGCCGTGGAATGAAATGTTTATTTGCGCATATAATTAAAAGTCTAATTTCTGTTGATTAATATATAAAAATATAATTGTTTTAATAAATAAGCCTAAAGAAAATTATTTTTTTAGGCTTAAAATTTGTAAATTAATGAATTTATAAGAAAATTAAAGATATTAAAAGTAAATTAAAGAGATTTAATTATTTTAATTTTAAAAATGTTATTATTGCCAAATAAAGGGATATAATATAAAATAATATGAGTTGCATAAATTTCATCATAAGGATAATATAATCTCAGTGATTAGCACTCGGCTTAAATGAGTGCTAACAAGATTGAAATTTACTCTAAACTTTATATAAGGAGGCTTTTATTATGAAACTTGTACCACTTGGAGATAAGGTAGTTATTAAACAGATGGATGCAGAGGAAAAAACAAAATCAGGCATAGTTCTTCCTACGCAGAGCAAAGAAAAACCTCAGGAAGCTGAAGTTATTGCAGTTGGACCGGGAGGAAACGTATATGGAGAAGAAGTTACTATGACGGTTAAACCCGGAGACAAAGTTATATATGCAAAATATACGGGAACTGAAATTAAAATTGACGGGGAAACTTATATTATTTTAAGGCAGGCTGACATTTTAGCTATAGTTGAAGACTGATTTTATATAGATTAAATTGGAGGATTGAGAGAAATGGCAAAACAGATTAAATATGGAACAGAAGCCAGAAATTCTATGGTTGAGGGCGTTAATAAATTAGCCGATACAGTTAAGGTTACACTTGGGCCTAAAGGCAGGAATGTTGTGCTTGATAGGAAATTTATGAGCCCGCTTATTACAAACGACGGCGTATCGATCGCAAGAGACATTGAGTTTGAAGATCCATATGAAAATATGGGCGCACAGCTTGTAAAAGAAGTCGCAACACAGACAAACGACGTTGCGGGCGACGGAACAACTACAGCTACAGTGCTTGCACAGGCAATGGTTCAGGAAGGTCTTAAAAATATTGCTGCCGGAGCCAATGCAATTATATTAAGAAAAGGTATGCAGAAAGCTACTAATGCTGCGGTTGAAGAAATTAAAGCAATGAGCACGGTAGTTTCAACTAAAAACCATATTGCAAGAGTTGCGGCTATATCTTCAGGCGATGAAGAAGTTGGAACAATGATTGCAGATGCTATGGAAAAAGTAACAAACAACGGAGTAATCACAGTTGAAGAATCAAAAACTATGAACACTGAACTTGAACTTGTTGAAGGTATGCAGTTTGACAAAGGATACCTTTCATCATATATGGCAACAGATATGGAAAAGATGGTTGCGGTTCTCGACGATCCGTATATACTCATCACAGATAAGAAAATCTCAAACATTCAGGAAATTCTTCCTGTGCTTGAACAGATTGTTCAGATGGGGGCAAAACTCCTTATTATTGCAGAAGACATTGAAGGCGAGGCTCTTGCAACGCTTGTGCTTAATAAACTGAGGGGAGCGTTCACGTGCGTTGCAGTTAAGGCTCCGGGATATGGTGAAAGAAGAAAGGCTCAGCTTCAGGATCTTGCCGCTCTTACAGGCGCACAGGTGATAAGCGACGAGTTTGGAATCGATCTTAAAGACGTAAAGGTTGAAATGCTTGGCCGTGCAAGGACAGTGCGCGTTGAAAAAGAAAATACAATCATTACAGACGGCGCCGGTTCAAAAGAAGATATTGAAGCAAGAGTTCGTCAGATTAAAGTTGCCCTTGAAGAAACAACAAGCGATTTTGAAAAAGAAAAATTACAGGAAAGGCTTGCTAAACTTGCAGGCGGCGTAGCCGTTATTAAAGTAGGAGCCGCTACAGAAACAGAAATGAAAGAAAAGAAACTTCGTATGGAGGACGCGCTTGCCGCTACAAGGGCCGCTGTTGAAGAAGGCATTGTCCCAGGCGGCGGAACAGCTTATATACATGCGGTTGCAAAGGTTGCGGAAGTTGTTAAGGATCTTACTGGAGATGAAAAAACAGGCGGCGAAATCGTGCTCAAAGCGCTTGAATCTCCAATGCGCCAGATTGCAGCCAACGCTGGACTTGAAGGCTCGATTATCGTAAATAAGGTTAAAGAGCTTGCAGCGGGAATGGGCTTTAACGCTCTCACGGAAGAATATGTTGATATGGTTGAAGCCGGAATTGTAGACCCTGCAAAAGTAACAAGGAGCGCTCTTCAGAACGCAACGTCGGTTGCATCTACATTCCTCACAACAGAGGCTGTCGTTGCGGATTTCCCGGCTAAGAATGGAGCGGCCGACTATGCTCAGCAAGGGCCTTCAAACGGAATGGGCGGTTTTATGTAAAAAGCCGTTGCAATCCGGCATAGGATTAATATAAAATATAAAAAGGAGTCCGTATATATGCGGGCTCCTTTTTTATTTAATTATCGAACATTTTGTAATATACCCAATTTTTAAGTTCGGCTATTTTATTCTGTTCTTCCGCAGTTAAATAGGATGTGTATTCTCCTGATGAATTCATGAAATTGCTTGTTGTAATAACAGGAAGAGATTTTCTAAGGGAATTTTCAAAATCATAAAGGGGAGATATACCGTTTATGCCCATAATTTCAAGCATAGTGGTGCCAAGGTAATTGGAACTTATGGTATTGTTGTAAGGAAGTTCCAATGTATCTTTAACTAAGCTGAAATCCGAAATTTCTTTAGCGGCGTTATTTTCCCAAATTATGAAAGGCGTTTTATATATATTGAGTATTTGTTCGGGAGCGCCGTTTGCATCTATGTTGTAATCAAGTATATCAAAGAAATCCATGCCGTTTGAAAATCCGGGAAGATGATCGCCGAAATACACGAGTACAACCGGTTCGTCGGTTTGTGAAAAATAGTCCGTAAGTCTGCCTATTTCTTTATCAGCGTCAATAATTCCCATAAAATAGCTGTTTAATAGTGTTTCTTCACTTTCTGACAATTCTATGTCAGTGTCAAATGTTTTTATTACTTCATTATATTTTTCGTCATAAGGCCCATGATTTTGTATTGTTACACAGAATTCAAAAATAGGGGCGTCTGATGAAGATATATGATTTTCAAAATTTTCAATTATACTGTCGGAAGCGTATTTGTCTGCAATATACCCTCCGCGATATTTTTCGCTTCCCTGAAAACTTTCGAGATGTATAAAGTTTTCAAATCCGAGATACCTGTATACATTAGCCCTGTTGTAAAACCATGAATATCCCGGATGTATTGCCATTGTGTTATATCCTATTTCTCTTAAACGCCATGGCAGGGCGTCCATTTCTTTTCGGATCAGAGAATATGATGTTGAAGAATTGCCTGTATAACGGGTTGGCAGCGCTGTAAGCACGTCAAATTCAGTGTTGCTTGTTCCTCCTCCGTAATTCGGTACAATTATATGGCCGCTAAGGGCGTTTTCGGATTGAGAAAGCTTTTTCCAGTTTTCAAGGGGATCTCTGTAATTTTCAAAATTTAAATGACTGTTTTCGGAAAGATCTGAAAACGCTTCGCCCATAATCATAATTATGTGCGGTTTTTCTGAATTTTTATATTCGTCCGTTTTATAGTCGTATGAATTTTCCGCCTCAATGAGTTCTGCTTGATTGTACCCGTCGGGCGGGGTTACCTGCATTGTATTGAATTTGTGGATAAAACTGTATAGGAAACCTTTTGAACCATATTGATTAACTTCAAAATACGGGTTTTCATATACGTTGAAACTATTGTAAATCTGTTCGCTTTTATATAAGAAATTATTGCAAAGCATAAATACTGCCAACACAAGTACAGCGCCGCCGGCCCTTATCTTTGGATTGATTTTTTTAGTTTTAAAAAATATAAATGATACCATGATAACAAAAGCGGCAAAAACGAGAAGCATGATATAAAATATCAGCGTCCTAGGCGTAAAATTTTTTGCTATTCCGACAAGTTCGGTGAATAAGGTCAAGTCGGTTGGAAACAGAGGATCCTGACGCAAAAGGATTTTTTCGTTGTTTACAAATTCGAGCAGAAGGAAAAAACATCCTGCCGATATTGTAGAAAAAACAGCTTTATTGAATATAAAAAACAACAGTAGTATTGTTAAAATAATCGGTATGTAGTTAAGTAAAAATAGTAAGGGCGTTTCTGACATATAATTTTTAATTATGGGGGCAAACGTTTCGTTGATGGATATTGCGGCAAACATTATGGCCAAAGAACCGGCAATCATAATTATAAAAGATGGGATAAGTTTCAGTTCAATTCTTTTTTTTAAAAAGTCTTTAATTTTTATCATTTTGTTCCTCCTGGTAAATATTAGGCATAATTAGTTCAATTATACCGTTAACGGCCGGACTGTCAGCCGCATTTTGCGCTTAAATTTCCAATGCTTTTTTAAGATATGGAAAAATTCCGAGATGAATTTATTTAAGCTGTTAAAATACTATTTTCATATGTTATACCCTATTTTTAAAATAGTAAAGTGCAATTTAATATTCTTAAATGATTTTTGTATTTATACATGCTGTTTAAGCCGATTTTATCTATGCGTTTGGAACGTAAGATAATTTTAATAATATATTTGTAGATTTTTATTTTTTTTATGTTAAAATATCAAAAGCAAAATTATTGTAATATATAATTGTTTTTGTTATAATTATAGCTAATTTGTATTTGAAAGGCGTAATTTTATAAATATGGGGTGTGCTGTATGGAAAAAAAACGCTCCTCTAAGGCGTTGGCAGAAAAAAAGAAAAGTAAGTTACGGCTCATACGCAGGTTTTTATTAATTGTTGTTACGATGGTTATGACGTTTATGCTTGTGGCAGCTGTAGGGATTTTTGTATACGGTATTACAAGGGATGACACGAAAGTTACGGAAAAAGATAAAAAATCAAGTCCGGCCGATAGAGGAGAACATGAAAATTCTCCGGAAATAACAGAAGAAAAGGAGCAGATTAAGGAAATTACAAATGTTGCCGTTTTCGGAGTTGACGATGAAGAACTTCATACAGACGTTGTTTTTGTTGTAAGTTTTAACAGCGAAACAAAAGATATTAATATTTTATCAGTGCCGAGAGATACAAAAGTGACGATGTGCGACGATGTGGTAAACGGCCTTGTTTCGAGGAACCGGGAAGATTTTATCCCTACGCGGAACGGTTACGGGGTGTGTAAATTCACCGAGGTGCATGCATATGCGGGAAGCGGATACAGGAACGATTATTCTGTACTTCAGCTTGAGGATCTGTTGGGAATAGATATTGATTATTATGTTAAGTTTACGACAGATGGCTTTATAAGCGCTGTGGATGCCATAGGCGGAGTTGATTTTTATGTGCCGATGGATATGTATTGGGATATGAGGGACAATGGCGGCCCCCTCATAAATCTGAAAGAAGGCATGCAGCACCTTGATGGCGAGCAGTCTGAACAGCTTGTACGTTTTAGAAAAGGATACGGTTCGCAGGATTTAAAACGTATTGAGGTTCAGCAGGACTTTATGAGAACTTTGGCTAAAAAACTGATGAATATGGATAATATTAAGGAAAATATAATCCCGCTTACGAAAACATTTTTTAATTGTGTTGAAACAAATGCAACTATTATGGACGCTTTGAAATATGTTAAGTACATAGACGACATTAATGTTGATAATATCCGTATGGAAACGATTCCGGGAGAAGGCGGCCCTGTTTTCTTTGAGCATGACAGTGAAGGCACTCAAAAGCTTGTGCTTGAAATGGTATATGGAGAAACCCAGGAAACAGAAGAAAATGAAAACGGATCTTTACAGGACAATTATTCAGATGACATCGGCGAAACAGAAAATTTATAAATCTAGGGAGTTACCATGAACAAAAGAGATATAGAGCGTGATATGCCACATAGAAACAAGAAAGTTAAAAAGAGAAAAAGAAGAAATCAGATAGCGAGATTTTTTAAGATAGTTTTTTCAATGGTTTTGACTTTTGTTGTTATTGCGGGGGCCGGGGTTTTTGCATATTCTAAATTTGTTGGTTTTGAGCAGGAAGAGCCTTTGCAGGGAAGCGAAATGAATTTTATGGACGCTTTTGTCGGCAAAGACATAACGCTTAACGTTGCGGTTTTTGGCGTAGACGGCGACGGCACAAGGACGGACGTAATATTTATTGTGCATTTCGACAGCAAGTCGGGCAAGATAGGGCTTATGTCTGTTCCGAGGGATACGCGCGTTGAGATAAACGACGCTATGTATACTTATCTTGTTGAAAACGGAAAATATATTCCAAGCGGCGCCGTATGTAAAATTAATGAAGTGCATGCATATGCCGGCAAGGAAAAGGCAAATGAATTTTCTATTATACAGCTTGAAGAACTTCTGGGAATAGAAATAGATCATTTTGTGAAAGTTAATTTTGAAAGTTTCAGGGCTCTTGTAGATCTCGTAGGGGGAATTGATTTTTATGTTCCGCAGGATATGTATTGGGACATGAGAGATACGGGAGATCCGCTTATAAATTTAAAAGAGGGCATGCAGCACCTTGACGGCGAAAAGGCCGAGCAGCTTGTAAGATTTAGGCGTTATCCTCTTGGTGATGTGCAGAGGGTCCAGGTTCAGCAGGATTTCCTTATGGCTTTGGCCGAAAAACTTTTAAGCGACAATAATTTAATTAAAAATCTTCCGGGACTTGTTAAGACTGCATATGAATATGTTGAAACGGATATAACTCTCAGTGACGCGTTAAAGTATGTTCAATATGCGGACGACGCCGATTTGTCAAAAATACAAATGGAAACTATACCCGGCGAAGGACAGATGGTCGGCGGGGTTTCATATTATCTTGTTGATGAGGTTGAAGCAAAGGCAGCTGTGAACAGGATATTCTTCAGCGACGATGTCGAGGCTGTTGAGGAAGGAACAACAGAGGAAATTTCAAGCGTTGGGAAAAATATAGAAGTTGCGAACGGCGGCTATAAAAGCGGATTTGCAGCGGAAAATCAGCAAATGCTTGAAAACGAAGGGTTTACGATATCCGGAATTTCAACTTATAACGGTGAAAAAACGGCCAATACGAGAATATTTGTTTCAGAGGAAGGCATGGGAAAGGATATTCAAGGATATTATCCGAACAGTGAAATAATAGTAGAACCGTCCATGCTTGGAGAAGGAATCGACATACTTATAATTCTCGGTACAGACGAATAATTTATGCGGCCTGAAATATCAGGCCGTTTTTATATTTTTGGAGGAAATAATGCGAAAGAACTATCAGTTAATCACAGATGAGGAAATTAAAAAAATTGAGTTGAACGGAATTAGGCCTAAACTTTTGCTTCATAGTTGCTGCGGCCCATGCAGCAGTTATGTTTTGGAATATCTTTCAAAATATTTTGATATAACGGTATTATTTTATAATCCGAATATTTACCCTGAAAGCGAATATAGTAAAAGGCTTGAGGAACAGTTTAAGCTTATTGAAAAGGCCGATTTTGAAGGAAATATAGAAGTTATGCAGGCGGGATATGATTACGGCAAATTTCTTAAAGCAGTTAACGGGCTGGAAGAGGAACGTGAAGGCGGCAAAAGATGCTTTGAATGTTTTAAGCTGCGTCTTTTTGAAACGGCTAAAACAGCAAAAGAATATGGATTTGACTATTTCGCTTCAACACTCACGGTAAGCCCTCATAAAAATGCGGATATACTTAATAATATTGGCCTTGAGCTTGAAAGGGAATTTAACATCAAATACCTTGTTTCGGATTTTAAAAAGAAAGACGGCTACAAACGTTCAATAGAATTATCCAAGCGTTTCGGGTTGTACAGACAGAACTATTGCGGATGCGAGTTTTCGGTTTGGTTTGACTAGATATCACTATAATTTATAATAAATATAAAAAGTATTTATTTTACTTATGACATGTACAGTAGTATAATAAATAAGCAATATGATTTTTATGTTTACAGCAGCGTTGAAAAGAAAAGCGGCGCTTAAAGCAAGCGCAAATGGCAGAAGGTTTCCGGTTTCCTGTTTAACGAAACCGGGCCGAAAAAGCAAATAAGTTTTTCTGACATTAAGCGCTGTTGATCAGCCAGTCCTTATTAAACATATGGGAGGAATATTTGATATGGTAAAAGCAATAGTAGGAGCCTGCTGGGGAGACGAAGGCAAAGGCAAAATAACCGATATGCTTGCCGCTGACGCCGACATAGTTATCCGTTTTCAGGGCGGAAGCAATGCAGGGCATACAATTATAAATGATTACGGGAAATTTTCCCTTCATCAAATGCCGTCGGGTATATTTAATAAAAATACTGTTAATATAATAGGAAACGGCGTTGCTTTTAACGTCCCTTATTTTGTTAAAGAACTTAATTATTTAAAAGAAAACGGAATACATGATCCTAAAATATTAATTTCGGACAGGGTTCAGCTTCTTATGCCTTACCATATTTTATTTGATACATATGAAGAGGCGCGTTTGAGCGATAAGCAGTTTGGCTCTACAAAAAGCGGTATTGCGCCTTTTTATTCCGATAAATATGCTAAAACAGGAATTCAAATATGCGACCTTTTCCATGAAGATATACTAAGGGAGAGGATTAACTCGGCATGTGAAATTAAAAATATACTTCTTGAACATCTTTATAAAAAGCCGAAACTTGATCCGGAGAAGATATTTAGCGAAGTTATCGAATATAAGGAGATTATTGCGCCTTATATTGTAAATACTGCCGAGTATTTGAATAAAGCTTTAAAGGAAGGAAAAAATATACTTCTCGAAGGCCAGCTAGGAGCCCTTAAGGATCCGGATCACGGTATTTTCCCAATGACGACATCTTCTTCAACGCTTGCGGGGTTTGCTTCAATCGGGGCGGGCATACCTCCTTATGCTATTGAAAAAGTATATACTGTTGCCAAAGCATATTCATCCGCTGTCGGCGGAGGAGCTTTTGTTAGTGAGATATTCGGCGATGAGGCCAACGATCTGCGCATGCGTGGCGGCGACGCCGGTGAATTCGGTGCAACTACAGGACGTCCGAGGCGTATGGGATGGTTTGACTGCGTGGCTACGCGTTACGGCTGTATGCTTCAGGGAACTACGGATGTTGCTTTTACTGCTATTGACGTACTTGGATACCTTGACGAAATACCTGTTTGCGTCGGATATGAAATTGACGGCGTTGTAACTAAGGAGTTCCCAGTTACTCCCCTGCTTGAAAAGGCAAAGCCTGTCTTTAAAGTTCTGCCGGGCTGGAAATGCGATATTAGAGGAATCGACAAGTATGAGGATCTTCCTGAAAATGCAAGGAATTATGTTGAGTTTATTGAAAAAGAAATAGGTTATCCTATAACTATTGTATCAAATGGGCCAAAAAGAAACGAGATTATTTACAGATAAGTATTGAAATATATATATAATGGTGATATACTATATTACAGTTAATATTGGGATTTGTTAAAGAGTGGGCTTAAAACCCACTCTTTTATTTATAGTAAAGAGGTGATAGTATGGCGAAAGAGATGAACACTGAAAAAAAAGTTGAAAACCTGATTGCTCCGGTTATATTAAAAGACAATTATGAACTTGTTGACGTTGAGTTCGTAAAAGAAGGCCAAAATTGGTATTTAAGAATATTTATCGATAAAGAAGGAGGCGTCACCGTGGATGACTGCGAAACGGTGAGCCGCGCCGTTGAAAAAGTGCTCGACGTGGAAGACCCTATTGAGCAGGCCTATATACTTGAAGTCAGCTCCCCAGGGTTAGACAGGCCGCTGAAAAAAGATTCGGACTTTGTCAAATATGCCGGTGAAACGGTTGACGTTAAACTTTATAAAGCTGTAGATAAACAGAAAGAATTTCAAGGAATACTAAAGGGGCTTGACGGTACGGTTGTTACAATTACAGATGAAAACGGCGCCGAATTATCTTTTGACAGAAAAGATATTGCTTTAATTCGCCTTGCGGTTTTGTTTTAAAAGGAGGAGTATGGAAAATGGATCAGAAGGAGTTTATTGATGCTTTGAGGGAAATTAAGAAAGAAAAAGGCATCGATGAGGAAATAATATTTGAAGCAATCGAAACGTCGCTTGTTTCGGCATGCAAAAAGAATTTTGGAACGTCGCAGAATATTAAGGTTGAAATTAATAGGGAAACAGGCGCTGTAGACGTTTATGCGCAAAAAGACGTCGTTGAAGAAGTTGAGGACGATATGCTGCAAATTTCCCTTGAGGATGCAAGAAAAATCGACAAAAGGTATAAACTCGGCGACGTTTATAATGAAGTTGTAACGCCGAAGGATTTTGGGCGTATTTCCGCCCAGACGGCAAAACAGGTTGTTGTTCAGAAATTCCGCGAGGCTGAAAGGGAAATACTTTTTAATCAGTATATAACTAAAGAAAAAGATATAGTTACGGGTATTGTTCAGAGAATGGACAAGAAAAATATTATAATACAGCTTGGAAAAATTGACGCTGTTCTTTCGCCGAACGAGCAGATACCGGGAGAAACTTATTCGTTCCAAGACAGAATAAAAGTTTATGTTGTTGAAGTTAAGCAGACGACAAAAGGCCCTCAGATTTATGTTTCAAGAACTCATCCCGAGCTTGTCAAAAGACTGTTTGAACAGGAAGTTCCGGAAGTACACGACGGGCTTGTTGAAATTAAGAGTATTGCGCGCGAGGCAGGTTCCAGAACTAAAATTGCCGTTTATTCCAAAGATGAAAACGTCGACGCAGTTGGCGCCTGCGTAGGGCAGAATGGATACAGGGTAAACGTAATCGTAGAAGAACTTAACGGAGAAAAGATTGACATTATCAACTGGAGCGACGACCCTAAGGAATTTATAGCCGCCGCATTAAGCCCTTCAAAGGTTGTTGCCGTAAAGGTTGACGAGGAAAACCAAAGCGCTAAAATTGTTGTGCCGGATCATCAGCTTTCTCTTGCTATCGGAAAAGAAGGGCAGAATGCACGGCTTTCAGCAAAGCTTACAGGATGGAGAATTGACATTAAAAGCGAAAGCCAAGCCGAAGCGACGGGTTTTCTTGACGATATGGAAAGCGTTGACGATATAGTTGAGGATAATGCCGAGCGTAAAGAATATTCGGACGACGGAACAAACGAAGAATAATTGATATAAGGAGGAAACCACTTTGAAGCAGAAAAAAATTCCTCTTAGAAAATGCACAGGATGCCAGGAAATGAAAAATAAAAAAGAACTTGTGCGTATAGTAAGAAATGACGAAGGGGAATTCTCCCTGGATTTAACAGGAAAGAAGCCGGGAAGAGGGGCGTATGTATGCCGTTCGGTTGAATGTCTTGACAAAGCTCAGAAATCTAAGGGTTTTGAAAGAAGCTTTAAATCGCCGGTGCCTAAAGAAGTTTATGAAAAAATAAGGGAAGAGCTTGCTGAAAATGAATAGGACATTGTCGATTTTAGGATTATGTATGCGCGCCGGCAAATTGTCGGCGGGTGAAACGGCTGCTGAAAATGCTGTTAAAAGCGGTAAGGCAAGTCTTGTTATCGTATCTGAAGACGCGTCTGACAACACAAAAAAGAAGTTTAAAAATTCGGCTGATTACTACAAAGTGCGGATTGTATATTTTGGGAAAAAAGCGGAAATTGGAAATGCTGTCGGAAAAGCCGAAAGGTCGGTAGTGGCAGTTTGCGATTCAGGGTTCGCAAATAAAATATTAACCCTTTTAGAGATATAGGATTGGAAATGCATTATTGGAGGTGGAGCCTTTGTCAAAAGTCAGAATACATGAATTAGCGAAAGAATTGAACGTCAGCTCTAAAACTATTATAGAAAAGCTTAAAGAATACGGAATAGAAGCTTCAAGCCATATGAGCGCCGTTGACGAAACGACGGTTTCAAAATTAAAAGAATTTTATAAGCCGGAGACTAAAGCGGAAGCGCCGGTTCAACAGCCGCCAAAAGAGTTTAAGGAAAACAAAAACGAACATCCGAAAGCAGTTTCCGAAAAAAGGGAAAAAAACAATAACCAAAATAGCGGCCAGTTTAAAAATAAACCAAACCAAAAAAATTACGGCCAAAAACCTCAGCAAAGCGGAAAACAGCCGTTTAGCCATTCAAACGAAAACAAAAGCCAGAATGTTCATGGCAATTCCGATAATAACAGGAATCAGCAAAATACAAGGCCTCAAAACGGTCACGGCGGCGGGCAGAACGGGAACAGGACGCAAAATAACAGACCGCAGAACCAGAATAATAAAAACCAGCAGCAAAACGGCAAAAACAATAAAAATATAAAACAGCAGAGTAAAAAGCCGGAAAATCAGAAACCTGCCGTTCAGCCAAAAACGGCGGAACCGGTTGAAGACGAACTTAAAATCAGGGAAATACCGGCGAGCCTGACAGTTAAGGAACTTGCGGAAACACTTGGCAAAAGTTCAAGCGAACTTGTAAAAAGCCTTATGAAAAAAGGAAAAATGCTTACGCTTAACCACACGCTTACATTTGATGAAGCGTCAGAGATAGCAGAAGAATTTAATATAATACTTGAACTTGAAGAAGAAAAGGACATTCTTGAAGAAACATTCAGGGAAGAACCGGACAAAGAGGAAGATCTTATTGAAAGACCGCCTGTTGTTGTAGTTATGGGGCATGTTGACCACGGTAAAACTTCTCTTCTTGATTCAATAAGGCACAGCCGCGTAACCGCTGGCGAAGCGGGAGGTATTACTCAGCATATAGGAGCTTATACAGTTGAAATTGACGGAAATCCCATAACTTTCCTCGACACGCCGGGACATGAAGCATTTACGGCTATGCGTATGCGCGGAGCGCAGGTAACGGATATTGCCATACTTGTCGTTGCGGCTGACGACGGAGTTATGCCGCAGACTGTTGAAGCGATTAACCATGCGAAGGCGGCCGGCGTTGAAATAATTGTTGCGGTAAATAAAATCGACAAAGTAGGAGCTAACCCTGACAGAGTTAAGCAGGAGCTTGTTGAATACGGAATATTAACGGAAGACTGGGGCGGCGATACTATTTGCGTGCCTGTGTCGGCTATAAATAAAGTCGGCATTGATACGCTGCTTGAGATGATTATACTTGTTGCCGAAATGAAAGAACTTAAAGCAAATCCGAAAAAGAAAGCCCGCGGCACAATTATAGAAGCGCAGCTTGACAAAGGCCGCGGACCTGTCGCGACAGTTCTTGTACAGGACGGAACCCTTAATATAGGGGATCCTATTGTGGCAGGCTGTGCTTACGGAAAAATAAGGGCTATGATGGACGATAAAGGCAAACGTGTTAAAAAGGCGGGTCCTTCAACTCCCGTGGAAATATTAGGACTCTCGGAAGTGCCTTCAGCAGGCGACAGTTTTTATGTTGCCGAAAATGAAAAACAGGCGCGTCAGGTTGCCGAAACGATTGTGGCTAAAAACAGGACCGAAATGATTAAAGACACTCCGCAGAAAGTGTCCCTTGACGATTTGTTCACGCAGATTCAAAGCGGAAATATGAAAGAACTTAAGATTGTTGTAAAAGCCGACGTTCAAGGTTCCGTTGAAGCCGTGAAACAGAGCCTTGAAAAGCTTTCAAATGAAGAGGTAAGGGTAAGTATAATACATGGCGGAGTTGGAACAATAACCGAGTCTGACGTTATGCTTGCAAGCGCGTCAAACGCTATTATAATCGGATTTAACGTAAGGCCGGAACCGGCGGCTAAAGTGTTTGCAGATACTGAAAAAGTTGACGTGCGTCTTTACAGGGTAATTTACAATGCCATCGAGGACATAATGAGCGCTATGAAAGGCATGCTCGACCCTGTATATGAAGAAAAGATTATCGGACATGCGGAAGTGCGGCAGCTGTTTAAAGCGTCAGGCGTTGGCACTATTGCGGGAAGTTATGTAACAGACGGAAAGTTCCAGAGGGGATGCAAAGTTAGGATATTCCGCGATAAGGAAATGATACATGACGGTGAGCTTGAGAGCCTTAAACGCTTTAAAGACGATGTTAAAGAAGTTAACACCAATTACGAATGCGGGCTTGTAATCAAAAAGTTTAATGACCTTAAAGAAGGCGATACAGTCGAGGCTTATATCATGGTTGAAGTGCCAAGGTAATTTAAACTGAAAAGTGGTGAAAAGATGAAAACAAATACCAGGATGATCCGAATAAATGATGAAATACAGCGTGAACTTGCAAATATTATAAGAAGCGAAGTTAAAGATCCCCGTATAGGAAGCTTAACGAGCGTTATAAGGGTTGAAACAACAAGCGACCTTAAATACTGTAAGGTTTATGTTTCGGTTTTGGGAAATGAAGAAGAAAAGGCCAGCGTTATGAAGGGGCTTAAAAATGCAGGCGGATTTATGCGCCATCTCCTTGCCGAAAGGGTTAATTTGAGGAATACGCCCGAACTTATTTTTAAATTGGACGATTCGGTTGAATATTCGGTAAGAATGAACCAATTAATAAACGAAATTTCCAAAAACAGCGGTTCCGGAGATGAGGGCAATGAATAATACTTTTGAAGAAATAAGAAGCCTTATAAATTCCAGCGGTTCTATCGCCATATCGGGGCATACAAGCCCCGACGGCGATGCTGTAGGCGCATGCGCCGCCCTGGGTATGAGTTTAAAAGAAATGGGAAAAGAAATAAAAATAATACTTGAACCATATTCTGAAACTTTTTCTGTAATACCTACAGGCGGGCTTGTTTCCAATGACGTTGATGACGGGTATTTGCCGGAACTTTATATTTCGCTTGACTGCGGCGACAAAGAACGGCTGGGAAAAAATAAAGCCGTATTTGAAAAAGCAGGGCATACGATAAATATTGACCATCATAAAAGCAATACATTTTTCGGGGAATTAAATTATGTTGAGGAAAATTCTTCGAGTACATGTGAAATAGTGTTCAGACTTATAAACGGATACTATCCTGTTAATGCGGATATTGCGGCAGCAATTTACACCGGACTTGTGTTTGATACGGGCGGGTTCAGGCATACTTCAACGGGAGCTTCAACGCTTAAAGCGGCCGGCGAGCTGTTGGAGTATGATTTTGACTTTAATAAAATTTATAATTCGATCTTTTTCAGCCGCAGGTTCGAAGAAGCAAAAATAATGGGTACGGCGCTTACGAACTTAAAGCTTTATTACGGAGGGGCTGTTGCGGCGTCGTATGCAACCGGTGAAGAAATGAAGGCATGCGGGGCTGTGAGCGACGACGTTTCTGAAATATCCGGCTACTTGAAAGGAATTATAAACACCGAAGTTTCAGTTTTTGTATATGAAAAGGAACACGGGGTTTTTAAAGCAAGCATGAGAAGTGAAAACGGCGTTGACGTATCAAAAATAGCGGTAATGTTTGGCGGCGGCGGCCATGCAAAAGCAGCCGGGTGCACAGTATGCGGAAAAGAAATTGACGTTGTTTTAAAAAATATTTTGGATAAAATAGGCGAAGAACTTTAGGAGAGATAGCCTTGGATGGTATAATTAACGTATATAAGGAAAAGGGATTTACATCTCATGATGTTGTTGCCGTTGTAAGGAAAATTGTAAACCAGAAAAAGGTGGGCCATACAGGAACTCTTGATCCGGAGGCGGAAGGCGTGTTGCCCATATGCTTGGGAAAAGCCACAAAGCTTGCGGACTATATCATGGCTGAAAGCAAAACATATTCTGCTGAAGTTATTTTCGGCGCAACTACGACAACTCAGGACCATACAGGGGAGATTGTTGAAAACAGGCCGTTTGAGTTCGACAAAGAGAAAATAAAACAGGCCGTTTCAAAATTTAAAGGCGAAATACTTCAGGTACCGCCGATGTACTCCGCTATAAAGGTAAACGGCAAAAAACTTTATGAAATTGCAAGGGCAGGCGGTAAAGTTGAACGCAAGGCAAGGAAAATATATATAAATAATATTCAAATTGATGAATTTATACCGCCTGACATGATAAAAATAACCGTTGAGTGTTCCAAGGGTACATATATAAGGACCCTTTGTCATGATATTGGGGAAGAGCTTGGATGGGGAGCCTACATGTCCGGGCTTTTAAGGAGCAGGAGCGGCGGGTTTACACTGGATACGGCCGTAAAACTCGAAAAGCTGAAAGAGCTGTGCGGCAACGGAAGAATTTCAGAGGTTATTCTTCCAATGGAAGAGGCTTTGAAAGGATATAAAAAAATATCAGTTACGAAAAAGGCAGACAAATTCATACATAACGGCTGTAAAATTTATGAATACTTTTTTGACCGAACAGACGGGAAAGTTGAAATCGGCGATATTGTTGCCGCTTATGACAGTGAAAACAATTTGGTAGGGCTTTTTACGGCTGTTTTTGACGATGAGAAAAATATGGTTTGCATAAAACCTTTGAAAATATTATAATTAATAAAGTTTTACTGACACAGTAAATGTGCGAAAGGGACGCAGTATGGAACATATAACAAACCACAATATAGATCAATGCGCTGAAACGGCAGTTACTCTCGGCAATTTTGACGGACTTCATCAGGGACACCGAAAGCTTATTGAAACAACCATGCGGATTGCAGAAGAGGGAAATTTAAAATCAGTTGTATTTTCATTTTATCCTCATCCAATGTTTGTTTTTTCAAACAGGAAACATAATGCCCTTATTATGTCTCCGGATGAAAAAAGGATGTCTGTTGAAGAAATGGGAGTTGATTTATATATTGAATATCCTTTTGACAATAGTTTTGCCGCTTTAAGCCCTGAAGAGTTTGCCGTTGACATAATATTTAAAAAACTTAAATGCAAAGCCCTTATTGTCGGTGAAAATTATAAGTTCGGAGCACATCAGAAAGGCGACGGCGCGCTTTTAGACAGGCTTGGCGCCGAATACGGCGTTAAAATTATTCATGTGCCGTCGGTTATGTACGAAGATGAAAGGGTAAGCAGTACAAGGGTAAGGGAAGCCCTTATTAATAAGGATATAGAGCTGGCAAACAGGCTTCTGACCGTACCGTATTTTATTTACGGCGAAGTTGTGAAGGGCAAACAGCTTGGAAGAACGATCGGTTTTCCTACAATAAACATTATAGCCGACAAGGATAAGCTTTTTCCGCCCAACGGCGTATACGCTACAAAAAGCTGCTATAACGGGAAATTCTATTACGGAGTTACTAATATAGGTATAAATCCGACGGTAAACGGCGATAAAAAAATAGTTGAAACATATCTTTTTGATTTTAAAAAAGTTATTTATGGGGAATATATCAAAACATATGTGTTTGACTTTATACGAGCGGAACAAAAGTTTCCGGGAGTTGACGAACTACAGAAACAGCTTGAGAACGATGCAAAAAGCGCTGAAAAATATTTTTTGACGGAAAAATACGAGTTTTGGAAAAATAAGTATTAATTTTATCTGTATAGTCCTTGAAAATATTTAAATTATATGGTAAAATGAACAAGTTTGAAACCGCCGCTCAGTGCTGTGAAGCTCCAACCTGCACTTAGCATGCGGGGTTATATTATTTAATTTTCAGGAGGAATTTATTATGGCAATCAACAAACAGGAAATTATCGCAAAATACGGCAGGACACCTAATGACACAGGTTCGCCGGAGGTTCAGATCGCTCTTTTAACTGCAAGGATTTCTCTCCTTACAGAGCACCT